>NZ_JASJHV010000127.1:0-5749 GCF_037625555.1 Lacinutrix sp. | reverse complement strand
GCTATTAAAACAAGAGTTATATCAGCTGTTATTGATTTTGCAGGTAACGTTGTTTTTGTTAGTGCAATAAAATTTGCTATTGAAGTATCTTGAACCGTTTGATAAAATTGAATATTAAAATACCAGGTATAAACGATACCCAAAATTGCTATCACTAAATAAATGTATTTATACTTCATATTAATAATTGTATTAATTCTTAATTAAATAAAAAACATTTAAATTAAGTTAGAATTCTCTAAAATAAGATATCCAAAAACACCTAATATAGCAATAAGCGAAACAAGTATATACTTGTTGTTTTTAGATATTTGTTTAAAGTCTAAAAGCATTGCTACAATAATAGCTAAGAAACAACCAACAAAATTTAGCCATAAAAAAGGCAGGTTTATAAATTCGAAATAATCTAAAGCGAAAAGTATTATTATTATAAACTGTGTTATAAAAGCAGCTACAAAAACAGCATTAGCTCTTACGTGCTTAAAGAAAAAAGCTAATAAAAAGATACCTAAAACATTACCATAAAATACAGATCCAATAATATTTACTAACTGTATTAAATTTTCGGCTAAATTAGCAACACAGGCAATTCCAATAGCCAGAATTCCCCAAAGTAATGTAAACCACCTAGAAACACTTAACATTTGTGCTTCTGTTTTATTGCCTACACGATGTTTATACAAATCTATTGTTGTTGTGCTTGCCAAGGCATTTAATTCGCTTGCAGTACTAGACATTGCTGCACTTAAAATTACTGCTAACAATAAACCAATTAAACCTCTTGGTAAATTGTTTAATATAAAATGAATAAAAACATAATCTTTATCGTTGCTTTCTACTTTTATGTTTTTGGCTTCTCCAGCTCTTTCAATAAGATCTCTACCTTTCTGTCTAAGCAAATCATTCGCTTCATTAAAAGCAGCAATATCTGATACTTTGAAATCACTCTCTGTTAATGCAAAAGCATTAATTGTGGTCTTTTTATTTTCGAAAAGTACTTTTTGCTCTTGTTGAATGGTTTTATATTCTTCAGCATATTTAGAATCTAAGACGACTTCAGTAGCTGTAGGATTAAAATTTACAGGTGCTTGGTTAAATTGATAAAAAACAAAAACCATTACTCCTACAAATAAAATAAAAAATTGCATTGGTACTTTTAAAAGTCCGTTAAACATAAGACCTAATTGCATTTCTTTAACAGATTTGCCAGATAAATAACGTTGCACTTGGCTTTGATCTGTACCAAAATAAGATAGCATTAAAAAGGTACCACCTATAATTCCACTCCAAAAGGTGTAGCGGTTATTTAAATTGAAAGAGAAATCTAATACTTCCATTTTTCCACTTGCACCAGCTATTTCGACGGCTTTTGCAAAAGAAATGTCTTCTGGTAATTTGTTTAAAATTAAAACGAACGCAATTATCATTCCTGTGAAAATAACTATCATTTGATGCTTTTGTGTCACATTCACAGCCTTGGTTCCACCAGATACGGTATAAATAATAACTAAAACACCTATAATTATGTTAAGCAATAATAAATTCCAACCTAAAACAGCAGATAATATAATTGCAGGAGCGAAGATGGTTATTCCAGCAGCTAAGCCACGTTGAATAAGAAACAGAATGGCTGTTAAAGTTCTAGTTTTCCTATCGAATCTATTTTCTAAAAACTCGTATGCTGTATAGACTTTTAAGCGATGATATAATGGTATAAATACCATACAAATAACAATCATGGCAATTGGTAATCCAAAGTAAAACTGTACAAAGCCCATACCATCATTAAACGCTTGTCCAGGAGTAGAGAGAAAAGTAATTGCACTGGCTTGTGTGGCCATTACAGATAGTCCTATAGTCCACCATTTAGAATTATTTCCTCCTTTTAAGTAATCTTCAACATTACTACTACCTCTGGTTTGAATAGTACCATAAATTACTATAGCTAGTAACGTTCCTATTAAAACAACCCAATCTAAAGTTTGCATATCTTAAAACGCTTTTGTTATGAAATAAAAAGCAACAATATAGGCTGTATTTGCTACTAATATTAATGTGTAAAGTCTATTCCATTTGTATTTTGGTTGCTTATCCATACTCTAAAATTATTAATCTGTTAAGGTTAATTCCATTGCTAAAATACTATGTTTATTTCTATAATTTTTAGCTGCATTTTTTGGTGTTTTTAAAGGTTTCTTCCATTGTCCTTCTCTATAAATCATACTGTTTTTATTATCTATAACTGGTAGTGCACCTAACAAAGGACCATAACTAGACAATTCTTTTTTTTCTCCTGTTTTGGTGAAAAGTGTATTGTATATTTTTTTTGTTAGACTCTATAATTAGCCATTCGAATACAATAAAAACACCCTCTTCAGGAAAACTTATATTTAAATCTCATAAATCTACTTCTGTAAGCCTGTTTCCTTTTTTAGCAATACCAATAATATTTTTATTGTACAGTAAAACTTGCAACTCAAAATTATTTGTTTTTTTATAAATTCGAATATTAAACTTTGCACTATCGAGATTGCTACGTGTGTAAATTTTAAACGATTTTATAAAAGGTGTGTTTTTGTATTTTTTAAAGTAACGAAAATACTTTCCTCTCATCCATGGCGTTTCACCAGAACCATAAAAGAAGTTGATTTTAGAAAAAATAAAATCAACTTCTACTAATTTTTTATTTCTTTTTTTAGTGTCTTTTTTCTCTAAATTTATTACTTCAGGATCTAAAGAAATAGTGTGTTTTATATTTAAAACATTAATTTTTTTTGTTTTATAACCAACTGCATATAGTACTAGATTATTACTTGTTTTATCTAAATTAAAGTAGCCATATTTTTTAGTAGTAGTACCAATATTTTCTCCTTCAACCCAAATGTTAACGTAAGAAATAGGTGTATTACTTTTGCTATTTACAACAATATTAGATGTTTGAGCATAAGAAAATAAGCAACAAAAAAATAAAATATTAAAAAAAAGTATTTTCATTTAATTCTTAATTTCTAGTGGGTTAGGTATTTCATTTTTTCCAATACTTAACATATTAGCAAAAAGTCTATAAGCTCCAGAAACTCCAGCTGGAAATTCTCTAAAGAAACTTAATCCTGTATAAATGTAATAACCTCTACCATGTTTTGCAACTAGTAAACTTCCCAGTTTTGGTGTTTCTCCTTTATCATTCATAGATAGAATAGGAGTGAACTCTTTAGACCATTCGTTTGGGAAGTATAAACCGCGTTCTTGTGTCCAACCTTCAAAATCTTCTTGTGTTATTTTATTAGGACTATTTAGTACTTCATGTTTTGCATTTAAAAAAGTAACTTCTGCAAACTCGTCTGTAACTCGATCTCTAGATAATGTTAATGGATAAGGTGCTATATTATCTACTTTAACACGATGACTTGTATTGTATTGAACAATCATATTTCCGCCATTTTCTACAAAATTGAATAAAATATCTTGTTTAAAATTTAGTGCTTCAACTGTATTATAAGCTCTAATTCCAACTACTACAACATCAAATTTGTTTAAGTTTTCTGCTGTAATATCTTTTGGTTTTATAGTAATTACATTGTAACCTATCTGTTTTAAGCTTTCTGGAACCACATCACCAGCACCTTCTATGTAGGCAATGTTTTCTCCACGTTTTTTAATATCTAAACGTACAATTCTACTTTCGCTTGGCAATAAAACGGTTTGAAATGGTATATGATCGTAATCTATTTCAATTAACTCTTTGGTATATTTAGAATTACCAATAGTTATAATAGGAGACAATGTGCCTTCACTTTGATTTTTAGGCGGAATAATCGTAAAAATAATTGTTTGTTCTTGACCTTTATGTTCAATATTAATTTTTTGTTGTTTTGGGAAAACACTCCAATCATTCGGGTAATCTAATGTTATAGAGCCTTCTAGATTATCACGCCCAGCTTTTACAATTACAGGAATTTCTTTTTGTTCTTCGTTTTCAAAAATGATTACTTTTTCAGATATTTTTGCAGATGCTTCAGGAATAATCTCAAAAGGTTTATAAACTTCGCCTTTTACAGGATCGTTGGTTTTATAGATAATTGGTTTTGTATATGAAATTGGAGAGCCTTCGATGTTAAGGTGGAAAGTTACATTTAAATAACGAGGTGTTTCTGGTAAACCTATCAATGATTTATCTTTTACAGAATACATTCCTAAGGTCCCTTTTTCGGTTAACCAATAAGGAGTAGTCAATGGAGCCTCAGTGTCTATAGATTTATTAATTAAAACAACATCTTCAATTTTAAGAGGTTTGTTTTTAATTAAGTTTAAACCTTTTCTAATATCAGATTCATATGGCATTGTTAGACTTTCTAAACTAATATTAGAATTACTTCTGTTTATTATTTCTATATTTAATTTAGCTTCGTCATCTAAAGTTACAGCAGTTCTAGATTCTGAAACTGCTTCTAAATATAATCCACTACAAGCATAAATAATTTCTTTTATCTCTTTAGTTTTAATAGCTTTCCAATGATAGTCTTCTAAATTCTGAATTAAATTATAAGCTTTAACTAATTCTGGAATAGAGGCAGAAGGATTTGTGAAATTGAAATCCTTTTGTGCTTTTTCTAAGATTCCACCAATAACTTTTCCAACTTTAACTCGATTCCAAGACGTATCTATTCCATCAAAAATATTGCTTTTATCTGTTGGTAATTCCCCTTTAATTAATTCTATATATTCTATTTGAGAACCACGAGTACCAGTATTACCAAACCCTTGAGATTTATGTTGACTCCTGCTTAAAGCAGCAATTTCTGTATTACTTAAGCCTGAACTAGGATAGTATTCACCAATATCAAAATTTAATAAATTAGATTTATCTGCTGCATCAAATTTTTCACGACTTCCATAAAACCACCAAGAGGTATTAAAAAACTCACGCTTTGGTTGCCATGTTCCGTATTGTTTTACTTGATTAGGATATCTGTTTTTATCATTTGCAATATCAAAAGCTTCAAAACTTAGCATTGCAGAACTTGTATGATGACCATGTGTAGAACCTGGACTTCTATGATCGAATCGATTAATTATTACATCTGGTTTAAATTGACGTATTGCCAATACAACATCGCTAAGCACTTCTTCTTTATTCCAAATTGCTAAAGTTTCATCAGGATGTTTAGAATAACCAAAATCATTAGCTCTTGTAAAACGTTGTTCTCCACCATCAATTTGCCTTGCAGTTAATAATTCTTGTGTTCTAATAACACCTAATAGTTCTCTAATTTCAGGCCCAATAAGGTTTTGCCCTCCATCTCCACGCGTTAAAGACAAATAAGCAGTGCGAGCTTTAACATGGTTTGCCATATAAGAAATTAGACGTGTATTTTCGTCGTCAGGATGTGCTGCTACATATAAAACAGATCCTAAGAAATTTAATTTTTCTAGAGATTGGTATATTTGCGAGGCATTTGGTTTAGTAGGTTGTTGTGCGAAACAATTTATTGAAATTAAACAAATAAATAGTAGTGAAGTAATAGTTTTTAGCATTGCATAGTCTTTGAATTGTACTCGAAATTAGACGAGAAATCAAATATAAACATTCACTTTTTTAATTTTGTGTTTTTGGTTTTCTTTAACTAAATGAAAGCACTAAGGTTATTTTAAATATTTTCCAATTGCTATGGAAGTTACAGATTTCCAAAAAAGTAATAATTTTGTTTGATAGTTTAACTCACTATTCTTAAATTAAAAAATCTTTAAA
>NZ_JASJHV010000126.1:0-11179 GCF_037625555.1 Lacinutrix sp. | reverse complement strand
ACCAATCATATCGTATTTAGATATGATTACAAATAATGATGCTGCTACATAAATAGCAACCATAAATGGCACTATTTTGTCTGTTACCTTTGCTATTTTCTTAATACCACCAATAATAACAATACCTACTAAAACAGCCATAACAAGACCAAATGCCCAACCATAACCATGAAGAAAAGATTGCTTTCCTCCTGTAATATTTTCTACTAATTGAAAGGCTTGATTTACCTGGAACATGTTTCCACCTCCAAAAGACCCACCAATAACAAATACGGCGAACAATACAGCTAAAACTTTACCTAAGCCAGCCATACCTTTAGCTTTTAATCCTTTTGTTAAGTAGTACATTGGTCCACCAAAAACAGTTCCATCTGCTTCAATATCTCTATATTTTACACCCAAAGTACATTCTACAAATTTTGATGCCATACCTAAAAATCCAGCAATAATCATCCAAAATGTTGCTCCTGCCCCACCAATTGAAACTGCAATGGCAACACCAGCAATATTACCCAAACCTACAGTTGCAGATAATGCCGTTGTTAATGCTTGGAAGTGGCTAACCTCTCCTTCATGATCTTCAATTTTAATAGTTTCTATAGCATCTCCTCCTGGAGTTGCATCTCCTGCTACTTTTAAATCTTTATCATCATGACCATCTATATGTTCGTACTTACCTCTTACAATATTAATAGAAGTAAAGAATCCACTAAAGTTTATAAATTTAAAGTAAAACGTAAAATATAATGCTCCAAGAATTAAAGGAAATAATACCCAAAATACTTTTACGTCTCCACCAAAATCTATTTGATAAAAAATAATTTCTACAAACCATCCTGTTAAATCTCCAAATACCTGATCGATTTTTTGGTCTATACCAACCTCTGACGATTCTTGGGCGATAGATAATAATGGTAAAATTAATGAGAAAATTGAAAGAAGATACTTCTTCATAATATAGTTTTTGTTTGTTAGTTGTTAATTTAAGAATAGCAAGATGCGAAAAATTGCTGAATTTATAAAATGGTAGTTGTTAAAAAGCTTAGCATTAGTCTAAATCGTATATAGAATTAAGTTCTTGTATTTGTTCTGGTCTTCCTAAAACAATAATTTTTGAGCTAGGTATTAATTCTATTTCGGCTTCAGGGTTTACAATATATTCTCCATCATTACCTTTAAAACCAATAACTGTGCAACCCGTTTTATTTCTTAAATCTAAATCTTTAATAGTTTGTATTTTTTGCGATGTATTGTAAAGTTTATCTACTGCTATTTCTTCAATATTAACATTATCGTTTCCACCAATAGAAAGGTTATCTATAAACTCTATTAAATCTGGTACTACAACCAAAGAAGCCATGTGGTCACCTCCAATTCTATCTGGCAAAATAACATTATTTGCACCAGCCAATTTTAATTTTTGGTAAGATGTTTCTTGAGATGCGCGACTAATTATACATGCTTCTCTATTTAATTGTCTTGCTGAAAGCACTACAAATAAATTATCAGCATCATTTGGTAAAGCAGAAATAAGTGTACTTGCGCGTTCTAAACCTGCTTGCATAAGCACATCGTCCTCATTAGCATTACCAAAAACCATTGGTGTTAAATCGCTCTCATTTTTTTCTATAACCTCTTTATCCCTTTCAATTATTACAAATAACTTATTGTAAGACATTAATTTCTTTGCTGCTTGCTTTCCATTACGTCCATAACCACAAATAATAGTGTGGTTTTTATATTTATCAATTTTCTTTTGCATCTTTTTCTTTTTTAGGTCGTCAAGGTTGTTTCTACTTAAAATAAATTCTGTAATAATTGAAAGTGCGTAACCCACGAGTACAACACTAGATAATATTAAAAATACGGTAAATATTTTCGAGGCATCGTCTAACGGTTCTACTTCACCAAAACCAACGGTTGTAATAGTAATAACCGTCATGTAAACAGCATCTAACCAGGAGTATCCAGAGATAACTCTAAAACCTAAAACACCTATTAACAATACAATAAATAGTAGTGTAACCGCTAAATATATTTTAGTTCTAATAAATTTAAGTAGTGAATCTCTCATGTATTACAAATCGAAAACAGAAGTTCTTTTGGTGTAAATAATGTCTTTTATACGCATCCAGAAAGCCAAAAATAAGTATAATGCAAAACCAAAACCTATAGTTACAAAGGTTAAATACATAAAAGAAGTACGTACAATTTTTGCTCGAATACCAATTCTATCTGCAATACGCTGACAAACATGATAGCCATGTTTTTGAAAAAATAATAATAAACTGTGTGCTGATTGCATAACTGCAATATAATAAAACCTTAGCTATTTAATTCTAAAAAAAAACAAAACCATGATTACTTTAATAACGAATTTCCAATGGCACATTTTAAACATTTGTTTTTATCACAATATTCTGTTTTAAGTTGAATTAAAGCTTGAGACTCTAGTGCAGATTTTGAAACTTTTTTTAAGCCGTTAAATTTATTGACTATACTATTTTTTTTCTGAAGTAATTTGTTGAAGCAATTGTATAATTTCATCGTCTATAGGTTTCCCTAGTTGCTTGGCATAACTAAATTTTATTGGAATAATAGTATTTATTAGTAAAAGGTCTATAAAAGATTTAATTTTACCTCTTTTTTAAGGTTTTAGATGCTTTACTAAAAGTATAATGCGTATCCCAAAACAAAGAAGTTTCTACACCAAACAACTTATAAAACTCATCTAATGTTTTTGCTTCAATAACTTTTGAAAACACGTTTTGATGCACATGGTAAACATTAGCTAATTGAGATAGTCTAATAGTTGGAAAGTTTGGTGGTCTTAATCTAAAAAACTGTAATGGTGTTACACTATCTCCAGAAAGGCTAAACTTTTGCTTTAAAAACTGATATTCTTTTGCCAATTCTATAAAATAAACCTCTTGGCAATCGTCCTCTAGTAATACTGTTTGTCCAAACAAAAGGGCTTCTAAACTTAGTAGTTTTGATTGTTGTTTTCTAATTATCGAGAAAGGAAAACTATTTGCAATACTTCCAAAAGCTAGTCCATTAACCTTTAGTCCAAAGTTTTTTGCTAGCATTTTAAACAAAACAGATTCCCAATTATTAGTATTCTGATCTAAGAGAACTGAAATTTCGCTTGCTTTACGCTCTAAACTCTCAAAATAAAGGCGCTCCAGCCAGTTATAAATAGTAAACTGATACGGTTGCAAAATCGTTTTCACAATTAATCCATTTTTGAGTATTATCAAATAGTTTTAAATAGCCATTTAATGCATCTTGTGTAACATGGTGTTTTAATTCTAGTGTAGGAATTTCGGTATTATCTTTTCTAAAAATTTCTGTATCATGTTCCCAAACTACATGTAAAATACCATTATCGTAATTGCTATCATTTTCGTGGTTGTGTAAATACCAATCGCTAGATTTTATATGTATTTCTAGATTTCCAGCCCAAAGTTGGTTTTCTATTTTAATTTGCGTATTTAAAAAATCTGGTCCAGCATTGTTATTATGTTCTCCTACTGCAACAATACTAACTAATTCTCCTTTAGTTGTTTTGAGGTTTTTGGCTACTATTTTTTTATGTTTCCATAAATAATGGAGAAAATCTTCTTGCATGTTTTAAATGTACGCAATTGTAACAAGTTTTACCAATTGTATACTAATATAGCATGGGAACTTATGGACGATTTAATACTCACAACTCTAGAGTTAAGCAACTTAAGTACAAAAAGAGCGAACGTTATAAAAATATACGTTTAGCTATTGGTGAGAGTAGTTCTCGAAATAATAGTTACAATAAAGTAGACCGTAAAACTCTAGAAATTATAAAAGGAAACATTAGAAAAAAGGCTCTCAAAAGTAAACGCAGAAATAATCGATTAACTTTTATTTTAATAATTATAACACTTTGCTTTACTATTTTATTTACAAACTGGGTTTTTAATTAATTAACAGAACCACTTTTTCCAACGTAATGATACTTGACATTGTTATTTTTTTAAGCTAACTTCGTTTAACTTCTAATAAAAAACATTAAAACGATTTTTTATTATCGTATTAGCGGTAATTAATGAAAACAAAAAACAAGATGTAATATGAAGAAGAATATTTGTATAATGGTTATATTGATTCTTGCAATCTTTAAAACCTCTGCCCAAGAATTTATAAATAAAGCTGAATTACAAAAATATCTGGATAAAAATAGTCAATCCCTTGACCAAATTGAAGGAATTTATTCCCTTAACGTGAAAGGGACATGGACATTAAATGGAGAATTAATTCATCAGTATTCTGAAGCGGTAAAGTCTGAATGGGGCGTAAAAAGAATTGATAAAACAACTTTTGCTGTATATGATTTAGGAAATAATCGAAAAGAGGAATCAGGCTTTAGTGCCAAATTTGAAAAGACATCGATTGACGGAGTTTATACTTATATCTGTAAGTTCATTAATCCATATTGGGAAGCTCGCGCAAATGTAATTCTAACTGACGGAAAAATTCTAGAATATGGATATTACAGAAGTGTTATTTCTATTCAAAATGAATTAAAAGAAAGATACATTCCAGGTACGAAATGTTATTGGGATTTTACTTGGTTAAAAACTTATCCAATAAATAGTAAAAATGACAATACTTCTAAAAGTACTTGGGAGGGAAACGGGAGTGGTTTCTTTATAGACGGCAATGGATACATTGCAACAAATTATCACGTTATTGACGGAGCTTCTGAAATTGAAGTTGATTTTATTAAAGATAATCAAAAGCAATCTTGTAAAGCAAAAATAATTTCAAGTGATAAACAAAATGACTTGGCAATAATTAAAATTGAAGACGACAAATTTAAGCCCTATATAAAATTACCTTATTCTTTTAAATCAACAATATCTGATGTCGGTTCTAATGTTTTTGCATTAGGATATCCAATGGCATTAACTGTAATGGGGGAAGAAGTGAAATTCACAGACGGTAAAATTAGTTCTAAAACAGGATTTCAAGGTGATATTACAACATATCAAATTTCTGTTCCTGTACAACCTGGCAATAGTGGCGGACCGCTCTTTGATTACGATGGTAATATTATTGGAATCGTAAATGCAAAAATTATGGCGGCAGACAATGTGTCTTATGCAATAAAGCTTACATATTTAAAAAATCTTATTGATGTTATCCCTGACAAATTAATTCTTCCGAGTGATATTTCAATCTCCCAAAAAACATTAACAGAGAAAATAAAAGTACTTTCAAATTATGTTGTGCTAATTAAAACAAGATAAGAATATGAGTGATTCATTAAAAATAAAAATTTCAAGACACCTACATGATGATTTATATATTGACGATATAATAGAATTGAAACCGACTACAAACATTACTCCTTGGGGTGCTGACAATTTTATTTGGGAAGGCGGTTATCAAGGGAAAAAATCATTATTAATCTTCCGCGACAAACATTTGAAGAAGACGCAACTATAACAAAACCCGACACCCTAAATATTTCTGATCAGATTTATAAAGAATTGAAAAGAGTATTAAAAAAACTAGACTAAAATAACTACCGCTAACAGCACCTATAAGAAATTGGGGGTTTAGTGGTTAATTGAAGCTTTGTGCTTCGTATCAAGTTCAGTGCTGGTAGACAGTTTTGTGCTTCGAAATCGCCAACTTCTTATAGCTACAAAACGGGTTAAACGAAACTAGAAGATTTTTCAATAAAAAAGCACAGTTTAAAAACTGTGCTTTTTTATTATCAATGGATTACTCTCTTTTCAGAAATTTATTACTCTATATAACCCTTTTCACGCATCCAATCGTCGTTAAACATCTTACCTACATAACGCGAACCATGATCATGAAATAAGACTACTACAACATCGTCTTTTGTAAAATGCTCTTTTAATTGCAGTACACCTTTAATTGCAGATCCTGCACTATTACCTAAAAACATTCCTTCTTCTTTAGCCAAGCGTTGTGTGTAAACAGCAGCATCTTTATCTGTTACTTTTGTAAAACCATCTATAACTCCAAAATTTACATTAAGCGGTAAAATATCTTCTCCAATACCTTCGGTTACGTAAGGATAGATTTCATTTTCATCGAAAACACCTGTTTCGTGATACTTTTTAAATACCGATCCATAAGTATCTACTCCCCAAATTTTAACATTTGGGTTTTTAGTTTTAAGATAACTACCAACACCAGAAATTGTTCCTCCTGTTCCTACTCCAACCACAAAATGTGTGATTTTACCTTCGGTTTGTTCCCAAATTTCTGGTCCTGTACTTTTAAAATGTGCTTTACAATTACTTGGGTTATCGTATTGGTTTACATACCAAGAGTTTGGCGTTTCTTCACCTAAACGTTTAGATACTGAGTAATAAGATCTTGGGTCGTCTGGTTCTACTGCTGTAGGGCAAACTACAACTTCTGCACCTACTGCACGTAAAATATCTACTTTTTCTTTAGACTGTTTGTCTGCCATAACAAAAATACATTTGTAACCCTTTATAATGGCTGCTAATGCTAATCCCATTCCTGTGTTTCCTGAGGTTCCTTCTATAATGGTGCCTCCTGGTTTTAATCGTCCATCTACTTCTGCATCTTCAATCATTTGCAGTGCCATACGGTCTTTTACCGAGTTTCCTGGATTAAAGGTTTCGTATTTAGATAATACTAAACATGGTAACTCTGCTGTGAGTTTATTTATTTTTACTAATGGTGTATTACCAATAGTTTCTAGAATATTTTCTGCGTATTTCATGTTGTAAATTTGATGATGCAAAAGTAAAAAATATGATTGTATTATTTTTTTTTATCTCTGTTCATTTTACATAGATGCAAAAAGAACTAAAAAATTAATATAAAAACACAAAACTGATAACGTACTTTTCTTCTTAAAAACTACTTACTTAATGCTGCGTTAGCGATTATTCGTTCATTCTTATTTAATAAATAAGAACTCGTGAATTGCTTCGCAGTTGAAGGTTTTATTTAAACGTCTCGAAGAGAGCGAGTAATGAAAAGACGACCTTTAGGTAAAGCCAAAATGAAGTAATTAAAGGCTACTCGAAACGTATTGCTTTTATTGGTGAGATTTTTGTAATGATATAAGATGGTACTAGTAGCATGAAAAAACAAAGCACAAATGTGCCTACATTTAATAGTATAATATAGTCTAGACTTATGTAAACTGGTATGGTTTTCATGTAATATTGTTCTGGATTTGGAAAACTTAAGAAGCCAAATGTTTTTTGAGCAAACAATAAACCTAAACCTATTAAATTTCCCCAAAACAAGCCTATTAAAATAAGGTATGTAGCATTGAAAACAAATATTTTTCTAATACCTGTGTTACTACTTCCTATGGCTTTTAAAATACCAATCATTCTTGTGCGCTCAAGAATTAATACTAGTAATGCAGTAATCATGTTTATTCCTGCTACAAGAATCATAATCCCTATTATGCCAACAATATTCTTATCGAAAATACCAATCCACTCGAATATTGTACCAAATTTTTTAGTTACTGGTATTGTATTTAACTTTGAGGAGGTGTTTTGATAAATTTCTTTTGTTTTTTCATCTATTTCATTAAAGTTATCGATAAAAACTTCAAAATTTCCAATTTGGTCTGGATCCCATTTATTTAATCTTTGTATGTGTTTTAAATCTCCTACTACAAATTGCTGATCGAATTCCTTAAATCCAGAGTTATAGATCCCAATTATTTTATATGGAATTATTCTTGGTGGTTTATTTAGGTCTTCTCTTAAAAAGTTTGCATTTACTTTATCACCAACTTTTAGGTTAAGTCTTTTGGCAAAGTATTCTGAAATTAAAAGGTCTTCGTTTATTTCTTTTGAGTAATCTGGCAAAACACCATCTACTAAATATTCTCTTAAATATTGCCAGTCGTAATCTGCACCTACTCCTTTTATAACAACAAATTCAAAATTATCTGGTTGTCTAAAAACGGCATATCGTGTTGCTACGCCTTGTACGTGTGTTACGCCTTCTACACTATTAAAATCTGGATAAAAATCTTGGTTTATAGAAATAGGGTTTTCGCTTTCTTGAGAGTTGTTTGTGTCGTAATTACTAATGGTTGCATGACCATTAAAAGCGACTACTTTATCTCTAATTTTTTGCTGAAGACCAATTCCTGTAGCAATAGTAATCATCATTACAATAATGCCAATTGCAATTGCTGCTATTCCAATTTTTATTATTGGTGCTGATATGCTACTTTTATACGCTTTACTATCAATAATGCGTTTAGCTATAAAGTATTCGAAATTCAAAATATTATGAGTGTACAATTAATGTGGTGTAAAAATACAGTTTTATTATTTCTTTTTTTGGGAATTTCATGCGGAATGGCTAATAAGGTTGAAGATAAAACTAAGAGTACAGAAGTCGCTTCGCAAAGTGACAGTACTAATGTGGTATTAGATAACGCAATAAACATTAAACGTATTATTGTTGGTGCTAACCAAACAGAAGCATATTTACCTTTATTACAAGGTAAACGTGTTGGTGTTGTGGCTAATCAGACTTCTATGATAAGTAAAACAGAAGACGGGAGAAAAAATTTCGCAACTCATTTCAATCCTGAAACAAAAGTAACAATTACTCATTTTACACATCTTGTAGATTCTTTAAAAGCTTTGAATGTAGATATTAAAAAAGTTTTTTCGCCTGAGCATGGTTTTAGAGGAAATATAGATGCAGGAGAATTAGTTAAAGATGGTTTAGACACAAAAACAGGTTTACCTATTGTATCGCTTTACGGCAAAAACAAAAAGCCTTCTATTGAGCAATTAAAAGGCATAGACATTGTGATTTTTGATATTCAAGATGTTGGTGTGCGTTTTTACACTTACATTTCTACATTACATTATCTTATGGAAGCTTGTGCAGAAAACAATATATCTGTTATAGTTTTAGATAGACCAAATCCTAATGGTAATTATATAGATGGTCCAACAATGGAAGCAGAACACACTAGCTTTTTAGGCATGCATACAATACCTCTTGTACATGGTTTAACTATTGGAGAATACGCAACAATGATTAATGGAGAAAAATGGTTAAAAAACAATATTACATGTGATTTAACTATTATTAAATTGAAAAACTATACGCATGATATGGCTTATAGTTTACCTCAGCGACCTTCGCCAAATTTACCAAATGATCAGTCTATAAAACTTTATCCATCTTTAGGTTTATTTGAAGGTACTACAATTAATGCTGGTCGTGGTACAGAATTTCAGTTTCAACGTTATGGAGCACCTACTTTAGACAGTACAGTTTTGAATTTTACATATACTCCAAAAGAAAATTTTGGTACTAAATTTCCAAAACACAAAAACAAACTTTGTTATGGCGAAGACCTATCTAATATAAAAACTAAAGATAGTATTAGCCTAAAATATATTATTAAAGCATATGATAATAGTACAACCAAAGAAGCCTTTTTTATTACAGGGTCTTTTACAAAGCATGCAGGCACAGCAAAGCTACAACAGCAAATTATTAATGGTTGGGATGAAACAAAAATAAAAGTCACCTGGAAAGGTGACTTAGATAATTTTAAAGTAATTAGAAGTAAATATTTACTTTATAATTAAAAAATAATTCAAAAAAAAATTATTGTTCTGTTGTTGGCTTTCTATATTTGTGAAAAGGCTGCTTTAAAAGATGTTTTAAACTGCCATTTTCCTGAGCACTTGGAAACGTATCTACACCATAGATTATTTTTTCTCGCTCTAAGTACATAAAAGTACCTAAAGCACGATCCCAAATAGAGAAAATATTGCCGTAATTAGAATCTGTATATGGTAATTTATAATGATGATGTATTTTATGCATATCTGGAGATACTATAAAATAACTTAACACTTTATCTACTTGCTTAGGCATTTTAATATTAGCATGTGTAAATTGTGTAAATACTAAAGACATAGATTGATATAACATTACAATACCAATAGGTGCACCAATAATAAAAACACCTGCTAAAGTAAATATAAACCGTATAATACTTTCTAAAGGATGATGCCTATTTGCAGATGTTGTATCTACCTCATGATCGCTATGGTGAACTAGATGAACCATCCATAAAACACTAACTTTATGTTCTGTAAAATGTGCTAAATAAGCACCAATAAAGTCTAAAAGTAAAACTCCTAAAACAACGTATAACCACATTGGCATTTCTGGTAACCAATTTATAATACCAAAGTTATTTGCTGTAACCCAATCTGCTGTGCCTACTAATAGAAATGCTAATGCAAAATTAATTATGATTGTTGTTACAGTAAAAAACAAGTTAGGCACTGCGTGTTTCCACTTTTTATATTTAAAATTAACTAATGGCAAAAGACCTTCAAGCAGCCAAAAAAAAGTGATTCCACCAACTAGAAGGATACTTCTATGTAATGAAGGAATAGTTTCGAAATAGTTTATTATAGATTGCAAATTACTGTTTTTTTAAAAGATTGGTAATTTATTGTTTAAAGATAACACTAAAAACTATAATTTAATAAGTTCTTTCATCTTCTCAACAATATTAAATGCAGCAGGACAAATTTCAACATTTTTAAGTGTTAGACTAGAAATTTGTTGAAATTTCTTTCTATCTGTATGCGGAAACTCACTGCACGCTTTTGGCCTTACATCGTAAATAGAACAATAGTTATCTGCACCTAAAAAGGTACATGGTACGCTTTGCAAGATATAATCGTTATCCTCATCTACTTTTAAAAACTGCTCAACAAATTTTTGAGTTTTCATTTTAAAATGTTTAGCAATCCTATCGACATCTTTATCTGTAAATAAAGGACCTGTAGTCTTACAACAGTTTGCGCATTCAAGACAGTCTGTTCTCTTAAATTCTTCTTCATGCAATTCTTGCATAATATAATCTAACTGCTTTGGTGGCTTTTTTTTAAGCTTCGTAAAAAAGGTTTTATTTTCCTTATGCTTATCTTTGGAAAGCTTTTGGAGATTATTTATTATGTGTTGCATAAAGCAAAAATAGTTAAAGTTCTTGACACCATTTTGATGAATTTAAAAATGAATAGAGCTCATAAAAATATTTTTTAAATGAAAGACTTATTCGGAAAAGCCTTATTAGATTATTACAACGGAAACGCTACGGAAG
>NZ_JASJHV010000125.1:0-14550 GCF_037625555.1 Lacinutrix sp. | reverse complement strand
ACGTGTTAATTACATACATAGTGATGTAGATACTTTAGAACGTGTGCAAATTATGCAAGACTTACGCAAAGGTATATACGATGTTTTAGTAGGTGTAAACCTACTTCGTGAAGGATTAGACTTACCAGAAGTCTCTTTAGTTGCTATTCTAGACGCAGATAAAGAAGGTTTTTTACGTTCTGCAAGATCACTTACCCAAACAGTTGGACGTGCAGCACGTAACTTAAACGGTAAAGCCATTATGTATGCAGATAAGATTACAAAAAGCATGCAAAAAACTATAGATGAAACAGAGTACAGACGCGAAAAGCAAATAGCATACAATACTAAAAACAACCTTGTTCCAAAAGCTTTAAACAAGAGTTTAGATAGCGCTTTAAGTAAAAATTCTATAAGCACTTATAGTTATGAGTTAGAGGCTGCAAGAGCTGCAGAGCCAGAAAGTGAGTACTTAACAAAAGGTGAACTAGAAAAGAAAATACGCGAAAAGCGTAAAATTATGGAAAAAGCGGCTAAAGCTTTAGATTTTATTATTGCTGCACAATTAAGAGACGAGATTAAAAGTTATCAAGCAAAGCTAGAAGCTTTAAAAAACTAGTAGTGTTTAATTATACTGAACTTTAAAAATATCTATTAAAACTTCTGCAGGAACCAACATACCTGGAAAACCATCCATTAAATACAATACTTTAGAAATAGACTCATGGTATAAGCCCATTCTTAGTCCATAATTATATAATTGTGTTAACTCCTTTTCTGTTCGAACTTGTCCAACATTCATTAATAAAACCAAACGATAAAATTGAACAATACGCTCACTATGAGATTTTAAATGCACACAATTTATTGGGTGCCCGATAATAAAATTAAAATCTTCTTTAATAATTTCCAATTTTTTTGAAATGCTTAATAGAAAATCATACTCAAGTATCTTCAAATCTTTCTCCGCTTTTGCAAAAGCAATAATTTCTGATAATAAGCTCAATTTCTCTACTCTACTAGATAACATTTGGTATTCAGTTTTTGTTTCACAAAATTAGGTAATAATGATAATTAATAATCGTAGAAACTACGTCGCTTGTCGAAAATTGAGTAGTTTTACATCGGTTATAAATCCCTTTTATCAATTATTTATACAAATAAACAATAAAAAAATAGCTTAAACACTTAATTAACAAATAGTTAACTCATGACAAATAACGATATCTTTAAAAAACTAAGAGTTGCACATAAACTAAGAGATACAGATATTATTGCAATATTGGATTTAGTAGATTTTAGAATTGCTAAAACCGAGTTAAGTGCGTTTTTTAGAAAAGAAGACCACCCTAATTATGTTGAATGTGGTGATCAAATTTTAAGAAATTTTTTAAATGGTTTAATTATTCATCTTCGTGGACCAATGCCAAAAAAAGGAGAAGCACTCAAAAAAGATATGTCTAGAAAGGTAAAACCGAATCCTTATAAAAACAATATTAACAAACATAAAAACACAAAAAAGAGCAACGATTAAGTTGCTCTTTTTTTATATTAATAAAGGAAACTTAAGCTGCCGTTATTCTAACTGGAATTTTATACGTTTAATTAATACTCGTTCCCTTTAAATTTAACTTACTGTAGTTTAATCTGGTTTTAATGTAACTTTCTAAACCTTCATTTTCTGTATCTACGCTAATAACAACAATCTCTTTGTTTTTATTTAACATGAAGCTGACATTGGCTACCAAATCGTTTCCTATTGTAAAGTTTGGGTTTTTAATAAGGTTTAAATTTCTTCAGTTAATCCTTTTGGATCTGAATGTGATGGGTTTGGGTTTGTGTTTGTGTTTGTGTTTGCAGATACCACACTTGAAAATGTAATTGCTAATACTAAAAGTGATATTTTAATTAATTTCATAATATTTATTTTTAATTGTTTACACCTATATAGACTTTGAAAAAAGTGAATAGTTAATTTTCAAACTTCAGATTAACTAATACTTAACATAACTTTAGAATATCATTAACAAATGAAATGGTACTTCAGAATATTTTAAAACACAAAAAAGAGCAACGATTAAGTTGCTCTTTTTTTGTTTAATAATACCTATAAGGTTTTAAAAACCTTATAGGATATATGTATATTTAAGCTAATATAGCTTGTACTTTGTCTGCTGCTTCTTGAAACTCAGTAGCACTCATAACATCTAAGCCTGAGTCGTCAATTAATTTCTTAGCAATATCTGCATTTGTACCTTGTAAACGTACAATAATTGGCACTGAAATGTTACCCATGTTTTTATAAGCATCTATTACACCTTGAGCTACACGATCGCAACGAACGATACCTCCAAAAATGTTAATTAAAATTGCTTTTACTGCTGGATCTCTTAATATCAATTCAAATGCGATTTCTACTCTTGCAGCATCTGCAGTACCACCAACATCTAAAAAGTTTGCTGGTTCTCCACCTGCTTGCTTAATTAAATCCATAGTTGCCATTGCTAAACCAGCACCATTTACCATACAACCAACGTTTCCGTCTAGATCTACATAGTTAAGACCTTGTTCTCCTGCTTCAACTTCAATAGGATTTTCTTCACGTAAATCTCTCATTGCAGCTAGATCTTTATGTCTAAATAATGCATTAGCATCTAAAGATACTTTAGCATCAACAGCCATAATTTTATCATCACTAGTTTTTAATACTGGATTAATTTCAAACAAAGAAGAGTCAGACTCTACATATGCTTTGTATAATAAAGTAACAAACTTCGTCATGTCTTTAAACGCTGCTCCAGATAAACCTAAGTTAAAAGCCACTTTACGTGCTTGAAAAGGTGAAATTCCAGTTGCAGGATCTATTTCTTCAGTAAAAATTAAATGTGGTGTCTCTTCTGCAACAGTTTCAATATCCATTCCACCTTCTGTAGAATACATAATCATGTTACGTCCATTTCCTCTGTTTAATAAAACAGACATGTAATATTCTTCTGGCTCAGAATCTCCAGGATAATAAACATCTTCACAAACTAAAACTTGGTGAACACGTTTACCTTCTGCCGAAGTTTGAGGAGTAACCAAATCCATTCCTATAATGTTTCCAGCAATAGTTTTAACCTCATCTAAATTTTTAGCAAGTTTAACTCCACCACCTTTTCCACGACCACCTGCGTGAACTTGTGCTTTTATTACGTGCCAACCTGTACCAGTATCTTCAGTTAATTTCTTTGCTGCAGAAACTGCTTCATCAGCATTTTGAGCAACTATACCACGTTGAATACGTACGCCAAAGCTGCTTAATAATTCTTTTCCTTGATATTCGTGTAAATTCATCTATTTTAGAGTAAAATTTTAGAATTACAAAAGTAAATATTCGCAAGAACTTACCCTAATATTTAATTGTGAAAATTATCTATCTATAGGAATGGATTTAAAGCTATATTATTTTCTAATTTTTCCTGTAAAATGATTCACTTTTGGGTTAATTGGGTTTCCAGTTACACGTCTAAACGAAGCCAATTGTCCACAATGCCAAATAGCATCACTTATAGGTCCGTTTATATTATTTCAATACGGAATTTCGTTAGTTCCAAAAATAATTTTATACTTAGAAATATCGTCACTTGTTCTTAAAATATCTGAAGCTTGCTTTAAATTTAGAAGTGTTTTTGTTCTTAACTCTAAATAAGACATTTCAATTTTTTCTCTAGAATTCGCCTTGTTTAGTTTTGAATTTAACACGATTAAAGATAAATCGTAAATATGTTGAATAGTTTCCTTAGATGATCTTACAGAATCTGAAGGCCTGTAGGCTAAATCTTTTTCGGTTAAGTTATCTGTGGTATGATAATATCTAAAACCCAAAGCATCAACTTGTTTTGCTGCTACTGTTCCAGCAGTAAATTTTTCAGTGTTTTCTGGAAGTTCATGGTAAGGTAATTCTGTTTTATCGCTTTGGGCAGAAATCACTGTAGTGATTAGTAAGGCAAAGATTAAAATTGTGTTTTTTATTATATAATTATTTATTTAATCCTTAACATCACTAATAGTTACCGTTCCATACTTATCGAATAAATAAATTAAACTTGTCATGGTTGCTGCTCCAAGTTCTAATTCTCTTTTATTAACTGCATCGAACGTGTCGTTTGCTGCATGATGATGGTCAAAATAGCGTTGAGAGTCTGGACGTAATCCAGCTAAAACAATGTTATCTTTTTTTAGTGGTCCAATATCTGCTCCACTGTAACCTTTCTCGAAATAATGAATTAAATAAGGCTTAAATAGTGGCTCCCAACTTAATACTTGATCTAAATTTGCATCGCTACAATCGAAACTAAAACCTCTAGGTGTAAAACCTCCAGAATCGCTTTCTAGCGCAAAAATATGATTTTCGTTTTTACGTTTTGCTTCTTCTGCATATTTTTTTCCACCTCTTAATCCATTTTCTTCGTTCATAAACAGAACGACACGAATGGTTCTTTTAGGTTTAACACCACTTTCTTTTAATAAGCGAACAACATCCATAGATTGTACAACTCCTGCTCCATCGTCATGAGAACCATCTCCTAAATCCCATGAGTCAAGATGGCCACTTACTACCATAAACTCGTTTGGACATTCGCTTCCTGTAATTTCTCCAATAACGTTGTAAGACAATACATCTTCAAACTGTTTACAACTTTGCTTAAAGTAAAACTCTAAGTTTGTATCGTTTTTTAAGGCTTGAGAAAGCTTGTTTGCATCATTTGTACTAATTGCAGCAGAAGGAATACGTTGGTTGATTGGCAAATCCATATAACCCATACTTCCAGTATGTGGCAAATCGTCTTGTCTTAAATTTAATGATCTAACAATAACACCAACTGCACCAAGTTTACCTGCTTCGTATGCTCCTGCATAACGTTGCTTAGAACAGCCTCCATAAGCTTCGAAAGTATTTATTAGTTCTGGATTCATTGGTCCATTGAAGAATACTATTTTACCTTTTACTGTAGCACCAAGTTCTGCAAGTTCTTCGAAACTTTTTACTTCTATTACTTTTTCCTGTAAACCAGAGTCTGAAGTTGCTACAGAGCCTCCAAGCGCACAGATATTTACAAAATCTCTTTCGCCTCCTTTAGAATCGAAATAAGCAACTTCTTTTTCACCACGTTCCCACTTTGGAACCATTACTTCTTGTAACCATACTTTGTCTAAACCTAATTTTTCTAGTTCACTTTTTGTGTATTGCACTGCTTTTTCTGCGTTTGCAGAGCCTGAGAGTCTGCCTCCAATTTGATTGGATAAATGGTCTAGCCATTCGTACGCTTTTCCATTAGTTAACGATTGACTATAAATTATTTTTACGGTTTCTTTATCGTTTTGTGCATATACGTTTGCTGATAAAAATAAGATTGTAATTAGGATTTTTAGTTTCATGGTGATTGCGTAAGCGATTGTAATGGTATCCTTTTTTTGCTGCTATTTATGGCAAAAAAAGATATAATGAAAAGCGCGACCCTTGTGGTAAAGCCAAAATAATTTTTATTAATTCCTAAATGCTTAGGAATTAGTTACTCGTTGTTTAATTGTTCTCTATATAAATGCAAATTAGCTTTTATTTTGTCGTCTAATTCTGGTTCTTTAATATCTTGGTATTCTTTTAATGTATTGTACAAAATAGTTGCAACTGCTAGTCTTGCAGCTGGTTTATTGTCTGCTGGAATATTAAACCATGGTGCATGAGGTTTACTTGTTCTATTTATAGCATCTTGATAACAGGCCATGTAATTGTCCCAAAGCTTTCGTTCTTTTAAATCTCCTGCTGAGAATTTCCAGTTTTTGTGCTTTAAGTCTAATCGACGTAATAGTCTTCGTTTTTGTTCGTCCTTAGAAAGATTCAAGAAAAACTTAAAAATTACTGTTCCGTTTTCTGCTAGATGTTTTTCGAAATTATTTATTTGTTCGAAACGTTTATCCCAAAAGGCTTCGTTAACATCTTCTACAGAATGAACATTTGGTAGCTTTTCTCCTAAAATATAATTTGGATGCACCCGTGTTACCAATACATTTTCATAATGTGTACGGTTATGCACACCAAACTTTCCTCTCGCTGGTAGGGCTAAATAGTGTCTCCATAGATAGTCGTGTTTTAATTCTAATTCTGTAGGTACTTTAAAACTCATCACTTCCACTCCACGCGCATTAAAGTCTTTAAAAACCTCTCGAATTAAGCTATCTTTACCAGAAGTATCCATACCTTGTAAACATACTAAAATAGAATATTTACCATGTGCATAAAGTGTGTCTTGAAGTTTTCCTAATTTTCTTCTTACTTTACGCAATTCGTCTTTTACCTCATCGTCTTCTTCACCTAAATCTAATTTATAAGGTAGTGTAGACAATTTGATTTTTGATGTTATTTTGTAATCTTCAATATTTATGTCTTTCATTTAAAAAATTATTATGGCCTAGTTCTTAATTCTTTTTTGTGTTAAAAATAGAAATTTAAAAAAAATTAAGCGTCATTATTTACTGGCAAACAATTTTACATCTTGTTCACTTACTTCTACTCCACCTAATATAATTAATCTCTCGATTACATTTCTTAACTCTCTAATATTACCAGTCCAATCGTACTCTTGTAATAGTTTTATGGCTTTTGTAGAAAAACTCTTTTCTGCAGTACCTTGTTCTCCAGAGATTTTTTTTGCAAAATGTTTTATTAATAATGGAATGTCTGTTCTTCTGTCGTTAAGCGAAGGTACTTTTACAAGAATTACTGCCAATCTATGGTATAAATCTTCTCTAAACCTTCCTTCTTCTATTTCCTTTTTTAAATTTTTGTTTGTTGCTGCAACAACCCGAACATCTACTTTTATGTCTTTATCGCTTCCTACTCTTTGAATACGGCTTTCTTGGAGTGCTCTTAAAACTTTTGCTTGTGCAGAGAGACTCATGTCTCCAATTTCATCTAAAAAAATGGTGCCTCCATTTGCTACTTCAAATTTACCTGCTCTGTCTTTTGCTGCACTTGTAAATGCACCTTTTACGTGCCCAAACAACTCGCTTTCTATTAGTTCGCTAGGTATTGCTGCACAGTTAACCTCGATCATTGGTCCTTTTGCACGCTCACTTTTTTCATGTAGCCAATGTGCTACTAGTTCTTTTCCAGTTCCATTTGGTCCTGTTATTAAAACACGAGCATCTGTTGGTGCAACTTTATCTATTATGTCTTTAATTTGTGAAATAGCTTCGCTTTCTCCAATCATTTCATACTTTTTACTAACTTTCTTTTTAAGAATTTTATTTTCTACAACCAGTTCATTTCTGTCTAATGCATTTCTAACCGTATTTAATAAGCGGTTTAAATCTGGTGGTTTTGATATGTAATCGAAAGCACCTAAACGCATTGTATTTACTGCTGTATCTAAATCTCCATGACCAGAAATCATGACCATTGGAATTTCTGGTTTTATTTTTTTTGCTGCTTCAAGTACTTCCACACCATCCATTTTTGGCATTTTAATATCACAAAGTACAAGGTCGAAATCTTCTTTTCTAATTTTATCGATGCCAACTAAACCATCTTCGGCTTCAAATACTTGGTATTTATCATTTTCTTCAGATAGAATTTTTATTAAAACTCTTCTAATTGCTGCTTCGTCTTCTATTACTAATATTTTTGGCATTATATTTTAAATTTAATTCCTGTTCTTAAGTAAAATGCGTTTATGTTGTCTAATCTATAAACTTCTTCTCTATTATCATCACGTAATCGATTATTCATGCTTAATGTATAACCAGAATAAGCATACCATATTAAATGGTCTGTAAAACAATACTCGTATCCTAATCCTGCAACTACTAAAGAAAGCGAAATACTTTCTGCTTGGTTACCTTCTATAGCTATAGAATCTTGAATATTAGCAAAATAACCATCAATACCTACAAATGTTTGTAAAATACTATGCTCACTAAAAAAGTATTTTACATTTGTTTTTGGCACTCCTAAATTATAAGACCACTGCGCATTTAAACGTCTATAGTAGCTTACAAATGTTAGTGGGAAAGTAATTCCAGTGGTGCTATTATATGTAAGGCCTAATATAAACGGTAGGGTTTATTTATATTCTCGTCTTTTGTTTTATCATTTATTGCATAGACTCCTCCATTTAACAAAAGGTCGTCTCCAGTAATTTTATGCCTTAGTGTAGACGCTATTCTTGGAGAAATTTTTGCTCCAAAACGCCAACCACTTTTTAATTTAAAAGTATAGCCTACATTTAAATCTATAACATGTAAACGACTTAAATTTGAAGCATTAAACGGATAGTTATCTTCAATATCGAATGCTATTCTACTATACTCTCCACCAACAACTAGATAACAATCTTCTGATGTTTTTATTGGGTAGTTTACCAAGCCTCTAAACCTATTAAAACTATCTTCAGAATTACTTTTAGGTATATAAGAATATTCTAAACGTACTAAATCTGTAAGCTGTGCATAGGCGCTTTGAAACCCAACTATAAATAGAATAATAAGAAAGAACTTTACCGTTTGTTGTTTCATTTATTAATGTTCTATTTAAGATTGCTTTGTATTCATTTTCAATGCTATATTTTGATTCTCTTTTTGAATGACGTGAACATCGCGTTGAGGAAATGGAATACTAATATTATGCTCTCTAAAAAGCCTATCGATAGCAAAACGTATTTCGCTTTTAGGAAATCTAGCATTAAAACTGTCTTCTAGTGTAAAAGCGACTCTAAAGTTTAGCGAACTTTCTCCAAAGTCTAAAAATATTACACGAGGTCTTGGTTCTTTGAACACTAAATCTGAAGATTTTGCTGCTTCGATTAATAGCTTTTCTACCAATTTCACATCACTTCCATAGGCAACACCAACATCTATAGTTTCTCTTGTTGATGTTCCGTTTTGTGTCCAGTTATACAAACTATTGGTTAAATATAAATGGTTAGGTATTACTAATACTTTATTATCTATTGTAACTACTCTTGTTGTGCGCAATTTTATTTCTTCTACTCTACCAACCTTACCTTCAATCTCAATAATATCTCCAACATGAACAGACTGGTCTACTAATATAAAAATTCCAGAAATAATATCTTGAAACAATGTTTGTAAGGCTAAACCAACACCAATTAATAATGCTGTAGAGGCTGCAAATACAGCAGTAACGTTTATACCTAGGGAGTTTATGGCTACTAAAAAAACTATAATATAAATAACCCATCTTGCAAATGAGAATACGGTTGTAAATTTTGCTTTATCCTCATCTGGCAAATGAATTGTCATCATCCTTTTTAACCATTGCAACACATAGGTTGTTAGAATTAAAACTAGTAATATTAATAATAAATATTTTACTTTTAGAACTCCAGTTTCTAAGCCGTTTTCTCCTGTAAATTTGTATAGTGGATAGTTTAAAAAGTCTACAAATTTCTCCCATAGGCTACTATCGGCAATTACATCGCCTACCTTTTCAACTTCTTTTTCTATTTTATCTGTTACTTTTTCTTGCATTTTAGTATTTAATCCATTTTAGGAGTTCTTTGTAAGTAGGTTTTTTTCCATACATTAATATTCCAACCCTATAAATCTTTGAGGCTAGCCATATTGTAAATATAAATGTACCAATTAATATTAACAAAGAAAGTATTTGTTGCCAGATAGGTACACCAAATGGAATACGCATTAGCATAACTACAGGAGAGGTAAAAGGAACAAAAGAAAATATAGTAGCAACTGTTCCATGAGGATCTCCTACAACTGTAGATCCGCCAACATATACTGCCAAAATTAGTGGCATAATTATAGGCAACATAAACTGTTGTGTATCTGTCTCATTATCTACTGCTGCACCTATTGCTGCGTATAAAGAACTGTACAATAAGTAACCGCTGACAAAAAACAAAATAAATGCAATTATTAAGTTTGCTAATGGCATATTAAAAAAGGCGCTAATAAATAACTTTGCCTCTGCATTTACATCTTGATTTTGTGTGGCTTGTGCCATAAGCTCTTGTTGAGGCGTATTTATTTGTGTAAAATCAATATCAAAGACTACAGATGCAGTAACCATAAGAACACTACCAAGTACTATCCAAACTCCAAATTGTGTGATTCCTGCCAATGTAGTACCAATAATTTTACCTAACATTAATTGTAATGGCTTAACAGAAGAAATGATAACCTCTATTATTCTACTTGTTTTTTCTTCTATTACTGAACGCATAATCATGTTGCCATAAATAATAATAAACATAAATAACAAGTAGCCAGCGGCACCTCCAAAAATAAGTTTGACTAAGCTATCTACTTTAGATGTTTTTTCGCCTGAAAAGTTCTCTTGACTTATGGTAATGTTAGTTTCTGCATCTTTTAAAGTGGCTATATCAACACCTTTATTCTTGAGGTTCATTTCTTTTAAACGCTCTTCAATCTTACTTTCTAATCCAGTTATAATTTCTAAAGAAGGAGTTTCAGTAGAATAAAATTCTACATCTACATTCTTTTTTAAATTTGTTGATGTTGAATTAGGTTTAAAATCTGTAATGTATAGTAATCCATAACTTTCTTGTTCTTCTACGATTGTTTTAGTGTTTTCTAAAGTTACATTTTCTAGAAGAGTATATTTTATAGTTTCTGTGTCTTTAAAGACTGTTTTAATTTCGGTAGAATTATCTAATACAGTGATGCTTTTTTGTTTGTTATTATTTAACTGAGACAAATAGGCAACTACAGAAAAAAGAGCAATCATAATTAACGGACTTAAAAAAGTCATAATTATAAAGGCCTTATTTCGTACTTTAGTAAAGTACTCGCGTTTTATTATAAGTGGTAAATGATTCATGTTTATTTTTAATTATTCTTTACTGCTTGAATAAAAATATCGCTTGCGCTTGGAATTAGTTCTACAAAATGTGAGACTTCGCCTTTTGTTGTTAAATAACTTAGTAATTGATTTGCAGATTCGTTTTCTGGCAGCTTTATATTAAGTTTCAAACCACTATTTAATGTTTTAAACTCTGCAGGTGATATATCAAATTTTTCTGAAAGCGAACGTTCCAATTCTAAAACATTACTTGTATTAATTCCTACTTCGAAGGTGTTGGATTTAAACTGCCTTTTAATGGCATTAAGATTACCATCTAAAATTTTATTGGATTTATTAATTAAAGTAATGTGATCGCAAAGTTCTTCTACAGACTCCATTCTATGAGTTGAAAAAATAACAGTTGCTCCTTCCTCTCTTAATCTTAAGATTTCATTTTTAATAATATCGGCATTAATAGGATCAAAACCTGAAAAAGGCTCATCGAAAATTAATAATTTAGGCTCGTGTAATACTGTAACAACAAACTGAATTTTTTGAGCCATACCTTTAGAAAGCTCCTGAATTTTTTTGTTCCACCAATCTCCAATTTCTAATCTTTCAAACCATTGTAGTAACCTTTTTTTTGCCTCAGCTTTCTCTAACCCTTTTAATTGCGCTAAGTATAATGCTTGCTCACCCACTTTCATGGTTTTATACAAGCCTCGTTCTTCTGGCAAATAGCCAATATTTTGAATATGATGCCTCTGCAGAGGTTCGCCATCTAAAAATACTTTACCAGTATCTGGCATTGTAATTTGATTTATTACACGTATTAAGGTTGTTTTACCTGCACCATTAGGACCAAGAAGTCCAAATATGCTGCCTTTCTCTACAGCAATTGAAACGTTGTTAAGTGCCGTAAAATCTTCAAATTTTTTAGAAACCGATTGTGCTTCTAATAAGTTACTCATAAATAAAACTGTTAGTTGCGTAAATATAGAAAATGTTAGTTGGTAAGCGCTCATGTTTAGATTTATTTTAACGCAAAACACCAGAAATTAAAGTAGTAATTGAGGCTTAAAAACAAGCAAAATTATTCACGCTTTTGTAGAATTAAATAACTTTCCAAATTTTTATTCTATCCTTAAATTGTAAAACTTAAACCTACTTAAAAACAAAACCCACCCTCTACGCAAATAAAGGATGGGAAAAAATTGCTATGAAAAAGAAAAATTACCATTGGCGCAAACCAATGATAAATCAAATATACTATTTTTTGTTTAACTATTCCTTTTTTGATTAAATAAGTTAGATTTTTAACGTAAAAAAATCTGCAAGGATATTGCAGATCTTTATTTAATACTTTATAAACACTAAGAAAACATATCTTTTACCTTCTCAAAAAACGACTTGTCGCTATGTTCTGGTTTTGGTAAAAAATGCTCGTCTTCTTTCATTTTTTCAAAAAATTCTTTTTGCTCTTTACTTAATGTTTTTGGTGTCCACACATTTACATGTACTAATAAATCGCCTTTACCATAACCATTAATACTTGGTATTCCTTTTCCGCGTAAACGTAAAATTTTACCAGATTGTAAGCCTGCTTCTACTTTAATACGCACTTTTCCAGTTACTGTGTCTATTTCTTTTGATGCTCCTAATATTGCATCTGGTAGACTAACATATAAGTCGTAATGTAAATTATCACCTTCGCGTTGTAAAGTGTCGTGATTTTGCTCCTCTATTGCTACTAATAGGTCTCCTGCAATTCCGTTTCCTGGTGCATCGTTTCCTTTTCCAGAAACTTTAAGCTGCAAACCATCTACAACACCTGCTGGAATTTTAACAGCTATAGTTTCTTCTCTAACAATTAAACCTTGACCATCTGCTCCTGCTGGTTTTTTATCTATTGTTTGTCCAGCTCCTGAACATGTTGGACATGAACTTGCTGTTTGCATACGTCCAAGAATGGTGTTAGTCACTCTTGTTACTTGGCCAGATCCATTACAGGTAGAACAACTTTTATACGTTGTACCTTCTGCTTGAACTTTACGTTTAACCTTTATTTTTTTATCAACACCATTAGCAATTTCTTCTAGTGTTAATTTTACACGAATACGTAAATTGCTACCTTTTACACGATGTTGTTGTTGCTGTCCTCCAAAACCAGAAAAACCACCTCCTCCAAAGCCTCCTCCAAAGATATCTCCAAACTGGCTGAATATGTCATCCATATTCATTCCACCACCTCCACCAAAGCCACCTCCACCTTCAAAGGCTTGGTGACCTAATTGGTCGTAACGTGCTTTTTTATTATCGTCGCTTAATACCTCATATGCTTCAGCTGCTTCTTTAAATTTTGCTTCTGCATTAGCGTCATCTGGATTTTTATCTGGATGAAATTCAATCGCTTTTTTTCTGTAAGCCTTTTTTATTTCGGCAGCAGTAGCGTTTTTGCTAATGCCTAATAATTCGTAATAATCTTTTTTTGCCATATCTTTTGTTTGCTTTTAACAAATTGCATTTGCAATGGGTTAAAAACGAATTTTATTATTGTCCGATAACTACCTTTGGGAAACGTATAACTATTTCTCCTAGTTTGTAACCTTTTTCTACAACATCAATAATTTTACCTTTTAGCTTTTCACTAGGTGCTGGTATTTGGGTAATTGCTTGGTGAATTTCAGAATCGAAAACATCGCCTTGCTTCACTTCCATTGCTGCTAAACCTTTTTGACTTAAGGTTGTTAATAGTTTTTGGTATATTAAAACAACACCTTTTCTTAGTTCTTCGGATTCTTTATCTTCTTCAATATGTAAAAGTGCACGCTCGAAATCGTCTAAAACTGGTAACATTGACACCATGACATCTTTACTTGCTGTTTTAAATAACTCGATGCGTTCTTTAGATGTTCGTTTTTTATAATTTTCGAATTCTGCAAATAGCCTTAAAAACTTGTCTTTTTCTTGTCCTAGCTCTTCTCTAAGAGTGTCTTCAATAGACAATTCTTTAACCTCTACATTTTCTTCGTTTGTAGTAGCATCTACTTGCTCTTCAATTATATCTTCCTTTATATCTTTTGCTTTGCTCATTTGTGTATTTGTTTTAATACCATTTAAGTTTGGCAAAAGTACTGCCATTATTATAAAAATGCCAAAATGTCATCATCTTTTTTTTACGCCTATTTTTCTCTTCCTATTATGAAAAATTTATTAATAAAATAGGATTAAATATTTAAGAAAAATTTAAGTGTTTTCCATGGTATTTTTTTTACTTTTGCAGCTTAACCATTAATAAATTTTAAAATGAAAAAACAAGTTTTAAATATCTTTATAGTACTAGCCTTAGGACTTTCAGTTGTAGGTTGTAAAAAAGCAAATGAAGCAAACACAAGTGAAGCTGAAGCTGCTGCAACAAGTGAGGCAACTTCTGAAAAATATGTTGCTAACGCATCTGAATCTACAATAGAATGGAAAGGTTTTAAACCTACAGGTACTCATGCAGGAACAATAAATTTAGATAGCGGAACATTTTCTTTAAACGATGGAAAATTACAAAGCGGAACGTTTATTATTGATATGAAATCTATAAACGTAACAGATTTAGATGGTGATCAAAAAACAAATTTAGAAGCGCATTTAATGGGAACAGTTGCTGGTAAAGAAGGTGACTTTTTTAACGTTAACAAATTTCCAAATGGTGCTTTTGAAATTACTGGTGCAACTGAAGAAAACGGAAAAACTAT
>NZ_JASJHV010000124.1:0-2583 GCF_037625555.1 Lacinutrix sp. | reverse complement strand
ATGCAAAACTATAATGAAAACCATAATCTGTTGGAGCAGGGGAGATGTTTCCCAATAGGTTTTTAAACTTTTCTTCTTTAAACCCTAAGTGCCATTTACCTACTAAAGCAGTTTTATATCCCAAAGATTGCATATACTTTGGCAATGTTTTTCGATTAACATCAATTAAAGCTGGGTCATTCATATTCACAACTCCTTTTTTTAATCTTGTTCTCCAAGAATATTGACCGGTCATTAATGCATATCTAGTAGGAGTGCATACAGAGCCTGTTGTATAAGCATTTGTAAATTTCACCCCTTCTTTTGCTAATTTATTTATGTTGGGGGTTTTAATTAATGCTTGGGAAGCTCCGTAAACATTGGTAGATCCAAAACCAAAATCATCTGCAATAAATACAATGACATTTGGTTTTTTAGATTGTGCAAAGGTTATTGAGTTACTAAAAATAGAAACTATAATTATCAAATACAATTTTATACTGCTTTGCATGGTAGTTTTTTTATAACATTATGAACTAGTAGATTCATATTTTTTAAATACTGTAAAGCCATACCAAGCTATAAAGGCAAAGCACAATAATGGTAAAATAAATGAAAAGTTTACTTCTGAAACCCCCATAATAGAAGTGTCTGCAACACCGTTTCCACCAGCATCAATAATAATTCCTTGTAATTTTGGCATTAATGCACCACCAACAATTGCCATTACCAACCCTGCTGAACCTACTTTAGATTGTTCTTCAGACAAATCTCCTAAAGCAATACCATAAATTGTTGGAAACATTAAAGACATAAAGAAAGAGATAGCCACTAAACAATATAAACCAACAATACTTTCAATAAAAATTGTGCCTAAATCAAAAAACATTGCTAAAACAGCAAAATACATTAGTAGTTTTCCAGAACTAATAAAACGTAATAAATACGTTCCAATAGCTCTACCAATCGTAAATAAAACAAAGGCAGCCATTTGGTAATAACCTGCTGTAACACTACTCATACCTATACCTTCTGCATATTGATAAATATAAGTCCAACACATTATTTGTCCACCAACATATAAAATTTGAGCCAACACTCCAGATGTATATTTAGAGTTCTTACCTAAAGCAGCAAAAGTTTCACCAATTTTTGGCATAGCTGCATCTGCTTTAGACTGTGGCATTTTACTTACTAGAAAAATTACAAAAACAACTGTAATGAACAATCCTAATACTACATAAGGATCTCTAATTACCAATAAATCTGTAGTTCTAATAAGTGCTTTAGAGGCTTCTTCAAGCGCACTAAAATCAACAATATCGTCAGACTGTAAGTTCTTTAAAACAAATTGTTGTGCTACAAATAATCCAGCAATTAATCCCACAGGATTAAAGGATTGTGCTAAGTTTAAGCGTTGTGTAGCTGTTTCTTTTGGACCCATTGCTAATGCATAAGGATTTGCTGCTGTTTCTAAAAAAGCCAAACCAAATGTTAATACATATAAACCCAAACAAAAGAATAGAAAGCTTTCTGATTGCGCTGCAGGATAAAATAATAATGCACCTGTTGCGTATAATGCTAAACCTATTAAAATGCCTACTTTATAAGAATATTTACGCATAAACATTGCTGCTGGTAAAGCCATACAAAAGTACCCACCATAAAAAGCCATTTGTACCCAAGCTGCTTCAGAATTAGATAATTCTAAAACTTTTTTAAAAGCCTGAACCATTGGATCTGTAACTGCATTTGCAAAACCCCATAATGCAAACAATGAAGTAATAAGAATAAAAGGAAGTAAGTTCTTTCGAGGTACTACAGGTATTTTTTTTAAATCTTTCATTTTTAGTTTCGTTGATGTTAGTCTTTAATTATTTAGGCAGATTACCCATTGTAAATTCCATTTTTCCTCCAGTAATTAATTGCTCGTGCGTAAAAAATGAAGTTTCTAATTTTTTCCCGTTCAATTTAGTAGTTTGAATGTATTTATTTTCACGACTATTATTTTTTACTTTGATTATAAATTTCTTTCCTGTTGGTAAATTTATTTCTACTTCATCAAAAATTGGACGACCAATCGAATAGGTTGGGTCTCCTGGATTAAACGAATAAAACCCCATTGCATTCAAAACATACCACGCAGACATTTGTCCACAGTCTTCATTTCCAGCCAATCCATTGGGATTATTAAAATACAATTCGCTCATGATTTTGTCTGTAACTTCTTGAGTTTTCCATGGTTGTCCTACAAAGTTATACATGTGTGAAATATGATGACTGGGTTCGTTTCCATGCGCATATTGGCCAATTAATCCTGAAATGTCTCCAGAAACATCATCTCCAGTTAATTCTGAACTCGTAGAAAATAAAATATCTAAATTTTTAATAAATGTCTCTTTACCTCCTACTAAATCAACCAAACCTTCAACATCGTGAGGCACAAACCAAGACCATTGATACGCATTTCCCTCTGTATAATCATCTTTTCTATGTTTAGAAAAACGAGGGTCAAAAGGCTCACGCCATTTTCCATCTTGATTTTTCCCTCTCATAAAACCAACTTCTTTATCGTAATATTGAGTGTATTTTTTGGAGCGTTTC
>NZ_JASJHV010000123.1:0-3908 GCF_037625555.1 Lacinutrix sp. | reverse complement strand
AATTACTGGTACTACACCTGCTGTATATAAATCTGGAAAATTCTCTTAAAAGACTTATCTTTTATAAGCGATATGTTTACTATATACATTTTTTAATTCATATATACTCTTATATAAAACCTTTTCAGATTTATGTCAACTTACTGATTTTGAAATAAATAAAAATATTAAACAGATAAAAACCGATGTAAAGACTATGTTTGCTAAATACACGACCTTGTTTGTTAGAGATAATCATATTACATCAATGAGTTTTTATTTTTGTATAAAATTATTTAATACAAAAAAATGAATACAAATTTTGACTACGTAGATTATTTATGGGATGATAAAAAAGCAGCAGCTTTAGGCGATGATCAAATTGCCTTGTTTCTTTATCGTTCTAATATTTTAGGAGCAGATTTAAGAATAACTAATTATGGTGGTGGAAACACAAGTTGTAGAACCACAGAGAAGGACCCACTTACAAATGAAGAAGTTGAAGTAATGTGGATTAAAGGCTCAGGAGGAGATATAGGTACTTTAAATAGAGCTGGTATTGCAGGAATTTACACTGATAGATTACGTGATTTAAAAAACGTTTATGGAGGATTAGAAGATGAAGATAGAATGGTTGGGTTATTTAATCATTGTATTTTCGATTTAGACAGTAAAGCACCTTCCATAGATACACCACTTCACGGCTTGTTACCATTTGCACATATAGATCATTTACACCCAGATGCTTTAATTGCAGTTGCTGCTGCAAAAGACAGTGAGAAAGTTACTAAAGAAATTTGGGGAGATACTATGGGTTGGGTTCCTTGGCAACGTCCAGGATTCGATTTAGGTCTTCAAATAGAAAAATGTTTAGCAGATAATCCAGGGATAAGAGGGATTGTATTAGGTTCTCATGGTTTATTTACTTGGGGTGATACATCTTACGAATGTTATATGAATAGTTTAGAAGTTATAGAAATGGCTTCTCAATTCATAGAAAAGAAAATAAAAGAAAAAGGGAGTGTTTTTGGAGGTCAAAAAATTGAAAGTTTACCAAAGGCTGAACGTCAAGAAAAAGCAGCTCAAATAATGCCTTTGTTAAGAGGTTTATGCTCTTCTGAAAACGGAATGATTGGGCATTTTTCTGATACAGATGTAGTAATGGAATATATTAATAGTAATGATTTAGAAAGATTAGCTCCAATGGGTACTTCTTGTCCTGATCATTTCTTAAGAACAAAAATCCAACCATTAGTATTAACGTTAGATAAAAATGAAGATCTATCTGATGCTAATGCAATTTTAGAAAAATTAGAGCCTGCATTTGCTGCTTACAGACAAGAATACCTTGATTACTATAATACGTGTAAAAAGGACAATAGTCCTGCTGTACGTGATGCGAATCCAGTAATTATTATTTACCCAGGAGTAGGAATGTTTAGTTTTGCAAAAAACAAACAAACTACTCGTGTAGCTAACGAGTTTTACATTAACGCAATTAATGTAATGCGTGGTGCAGAAGCTATTACAGCCTATACTTCATTACCAAGACAAGAAGCTTTTGATATTGAGTATTGGTTATTAGAAGAAGCAAAACTACAACGTATGCCAAAAGAACAACCATTATCTAGAAAAGTAGCTTTAGTTACTGGTTCTGGTGGTGGTATAGGAAGAGCGATTGCTGACAAATTAATTGCTGAAGGTGCCAATGTAGTGTTTACAGATATTTCTGACGATTTCTTAAAAGAAGCAACAACAGCCTACAGTGCAGATCAAGCCATTGCTGTTAATTGTAATGTTACCAGTAAAGAATCTATAGACAATGCAATGCATAAAGCAAGTCTTCAATTTGGTGGTGTAGATATTATTGTACATAGTGCAGGTTTAGCAATTTCTAAGCCAATAGCTGAAACTACAGAAAAAGATTGGGATTTATTACAAAATGTATTAGTAAAAGGACAATTCTTACTAGGTCAAAGTTTTGCTACTGTATTTAGAAAACAAAACCTTGGTGGAAGCATTGTAAATATTGCAAGTAAAAACGGATTAGTTGCTGGACCTAACAACGTTGGGTATGGTGCAGCCAAAGCGGCTCAATTACATATGTCTAGATTACTAGCTGCAGAATTTGCGCCAGATGATGTACGTGTGAATACCGTAAATCCAGATGGTGTAATTGTAGGTAGTAAAATTTGGGAAGGTGCTTGGGCAGAAGGACGTGCTAAAGCTTATGGAATTACAGTTGAAGAACTTCCTGCCTTTTATGCTAAAAGAAATTTATTGAATAAAATAATTACACCAAACGATATAGCAAATGGAGTATTTGCATTTTTAGGTATTTTAGATAAGAGTACAGGTAATATTATCAATGTAGATGGTGGAATTGCAAATGCTTTTGTAAGATAAAGTATCGTTTTATTATTTTTGAGTAAAATATGTAGAAATTTTTATATAAGAAGGACATTTATATTTCAGATACTTTTTGAGTATTTATGTCCTTTTCTAATCTTTAAACCAGAAAAGTGTGAGTAGTTCAGAAAGAAGTCCAGTAGTAGCAAAATCGGTTATCGTACCATTTATTTTAATCACGTCTCTTTTTGCTCTTTGGGGGTTTGCAAATGATATTACAAACCCAATGGTAAGGGCTTTTCAGAAGGTATTAGAACTATCCAATATAGAAGCTTCCTATGTTCAATTAGCTTTTTATGGAGGGTATGGGTGTATGGCTATCCCTGCTGCTTTATTTGTAAATAAATACTCTTATAAAAAAGGTATTTTAATTGGCTTGGGACTTTATTCTGTTGGAGCATTATTGTTTTTCCCTGCAGCTCAATATGAGAGTTATATTTTCTTCTTAGCATCTTATTACATTTTAACTTTTGGATTAGCATTCTTAGAAACCACTTCAAATCCATATATACTATCAATGGGAGCTGAAAAAACGGCAACAAGACGATTAAACTTTGCTCAAATGTTTAATCCAATGGGGTCAATTGGCGGTTTGTTAGTTGCTCAGAATTTTGTTTTGAATGCATTAAAATCTGATGACCAAACAAGTGATGGAAAACTTATATTTGACACTTTATCCGAAACAGCTAAAGCGTCAATTAGAACTTCTGATTTAGAAGTTATTCGAAATCCTTATGTTATATTAGGTTTTGTTGTATTACTATTTTTTATAATGATTAGTTTATTAAAAATGCCTGAGAATAAAGAGCAGGAAGTAACAATAAAATTTACAGATTCAATAAAAAGATTATGGAGCCAGCCAAAATTTGCATTTGGTGTCGTTTCACAAATTTTTTATGTTGGAGCGCAAATTATGTGCTGGACATATGTATATCAGTATGCCGAGACACTAGGTATAGACAGTAAAACGGCAGTTTGGTTTGGATTAGCAGGATATATTGTTCTTTTGGTAGGAAGAGTTATAGGTACGGCATTGATGAAAGATATTGATTCAGGAAAATTATTAATGTATTTTGCAATTGGAGCTTCTATAACCACCATTGGAGCTATAATTATACCAGGTACTACTGGAATATATTCTTTAATTGCCACATCATTATTTATGTCTATTATGTTTCCAACTATTTATGGAATAGCATTAGAAGGACAAGGACAAGACACTAAGTTTGGAGCTGCTTTTCTTGTAATGGCTATTGTAGGAGGTGCTCTTTTAACTCCTTTACAAGGTTGGATTCTTGACTTTGGAGGGACTGGTTATGAAGATGTTAGTTGGTTAGGGTTATCCGAAATGCGTTTTTCTTTCGTCATTACATTAGTTTGCTTTATTGTTATTGGTGTTTATGGTAAATTAGTTTATTCTAAATTTAATAAAAAAGCATTAATATAAAAAACACAGTTAATAACTAGAAATAGAAGGTAATATCTAGAAATCTGGTATACAAGAACTAGATATTTACTTA
>NZ_JASJHV010000122.1:0-3671 GCF_037625555.1 Lacinutrix sp. | reverse complement strand
AACTGCTAGTATGTAATTACCACGCTTAAACTTTTGGGCAAACGCCTTCACCGTAAATGCAACCGGCTTATGCTTATATTTTGGGTTAACCATGTCACCACCTTGTTTAGGCCCGTGACCTAGCACCTTTAACGTTCTAGTAATGCCACTATTAAATAGACTCAATTGGCCCACCTCATCAAACGTCATTTCTTTAACGTTGTCCAAAGTAGACATAAACTGTTTTGTACCTTCACCTTTCTTACGTTTGAAAGTATCACTAACATACTTGTGTGCTTGAGAATAATTAACATCACAAGCATTTGCAATGGCTCTCACCACGCAATCATTTTTCTCGCTTTTAGCTGTTTGATCAGAACCACTAACTGCATAACCACTTTTAAAATTTTTCAACATAACCTTTATTTTTTTAATTAATACTAACGTTAATGGCCTCAACTCATTAACACCGTGAATATACGAACAATAGCTCGGGTATCCAAGCCTTTTGGCGGGAGTCTTTAATTAAACCCAACCAATAGCAGCACCATAAAACCGAGTCATAGACATGGTTTTAAGACCTGTACGTGGGTGACGGAGTGAATCATCACGACGCTCACCGTAAATATTCTTACCAGTAAAATTGGCATAGCGACTGTAGCACTCCTGATAATATACTTTATCAGCTTTAACATCAATACTCAAACACAGGCTAGAACCCGTGGCACTGAAATTATCACTAAATTGCTTACCCTCATACTCCATGATATCTTTAATATCTAACTCATCTAACTTTCTTACACTATACATAACCTTTATTTTTAATTAACAATTGCGTTCCCGCCTCATTTACCCCGTAAATATACGAAGGCTCCCTCGGGGAACCACATATCTTCGCCGGTGCCTTAAATACTTCGTTGTGAGTGTTTGTGAACAGCCGTAGCTCCGTGTGTTCACAAGTATATACTCGTTACCTACGGTAAAGGTTGGATGCGCGGGCCAAATGGGTTAATACACCCTGCACTTTGTGGCACATTCCCCTATGGGCGTTTGTTACATACTATTAATATGATCTCGCCACGTGTCATACTTGACCATTTGTTGGTCATACTTACGTTTAGCTTTCGCCTTACTACGCTCTTCTAACCACGTCCACCCAAATGCGAAGGCGAATATTGTAGGAACACCTATTAAAGCAATTATCATTTCATTATCCATATAATGTTAATTTCAATTGTTAGTACTCATTTGCATCGTCGTAACCCTCACCACGACTATCCCCACCGTCACGACTGGAATAATCATCGTCATCATCCTCATTATCCACCCATCCATAGTTATTTGATTGGGTTGCTTTTTGCTCATAAGCTTTAGGTGAAGGCATATCAGAGTAATTACACCACGTCTCCGGACTCTTCATCTCCATGTCTCTTTCTTTATTAATTTTATCAATAGTATCCATCATAGCAGCTAAGTGTGCTCTATAATTCATCCTATCAGTAAACGACATTGTTTCAAAATTAATGATATCTTTATTTATCTCCATATCTAACTTTTTCAATAATAACTTCTTTTGCCTTTTTAATTTCAAAATACTCAGTTAAGAATTCACTTGGGTAAGTATAAATCTCACCCTCATAATAACTCGTCTTTAACTCTTTAACTTGATGCTTAACACCACATTGCACAGCTGCATAAGCAACTTTTTGGCCTAATTTACCTCCAGCAGCATGACCTAAATGATCATACAATGAAATAAACTCACCACCATATACTTTTTTCTCTTCCATAACTTATAATTGATTAAAATGAATCTGATTTATTAATACTTCCAAATCACGCTTAACAACACCTACAGCTCCATCTTCTAAATCGGCTTGCATTTGTCTTAACCTACGATATAATTTTTCTTTTAATTCTTTATCCATAATATTGTTTTATTAATTTTAATTTAACTTCTTCACTAATCTCATTAGTTTGATATAGTTTTTCTATTAGTTCTACCATTTTTCATTTTTAACTTGTTGTTGTAATTCTTCAAAATCTTCTGCTGTTGATGTTTTAAACATAATCTCAGCTACAAAATCAGCATTAACCCAACCTTTAACAGTTTCATCTGCAAATACAATCATATCCTTACCACTTAAGGCATCTTCATCTGTTACGTTATTATTAAAAATGGCTATTTCAGCAGTTGATGATTTCCACCTAGTATCTTTAGTTGATTCATCCCAAGCACCATCACCTTTCCTCGAACAGTAGTTCATAGTACCCCATTGAACAGATATTTCAAACCCATTTTCAAATTTCATACTAAAACCCTTATTATAACTTGCTATAAACATAATCTTCTATTTTTATTTATCCCACAATCTTTTTAAACTACCTACGCTTTCATCAACTACTTTTCCTCTAACAATTTCACTCCAAAGCCTATCAAACAATTCATACTGCTCATCAGTTACTTCATCTATTCCCTCTAACATAGCAACATTATTATCATAATCTTCAATTGCAGTTAAAAACGATCCTGAGCTGTTCGGTGGTAATTTATTTTCAAATATATTCCACATCAACCATTTATAATATCCTTCTTTTTGTTTATCATTATTCCCTTGAAATGAGGGTGATTGTTCTCTTAACATAACCATCTCACTAAATACCTTGGATTTATTATCCTCAACTAACGATTTAGCAATAGCAATTTCCTTCACTAATATCTCTAACTCAACTCTTATTTGTTCTTCACTCATAACTATTATCTTTCTAAAATTACAAAATCACCAAAATTCTTATCAAACACTTCTAATAAATGCTCATAATCACCTTTCATCATTTCCTCAGTTGGACTTTTAAAACCTAATTGTTTAGATAATCTATTTGCTAAACCCATTAATGCAAAAGCATTACCATCTGGACCTGTCAAGTCTACAATAATTGGACCTGTTTGTTGTTGTTTTTCTCTAATCATGGCTTACGAATTAGATCTTGAAAACTTACCATTATATTGATACATTATTCCTAATGTAGGATGTGTAATGTTATTACCATGCTGAATTTCCTCAGCTAACATTTTAGACATCTCATGACACTTTAATGCAGTAACAAATACCGTACCATTAATAACTTTCGAATTACTTGAATTTAAATTTACTTTTTTTGACATAACTTTTATTTTATTTAATTAATAATTGGGCTCGCACCCGTTTTACCCCGTAAATATACGAACAATATCTCGCTTCTCCAAATTTTTATGCGGGAGTCTTTAATTTATTGTTATAAATTGTCCCTAACTGAGTTTCGTATAACCATTTGTGAAGTTGGAGCAATTCCAAATGAAACCCAATTATCATCATTATTGAATATAATGCGGCAGTGATCCATTGTTGTTTCACTATCAAATTCTAGATGTCGTCTTGTAATAGGGCATAATACTGGAAACCATTTAGTTTCCCATCCATTATCTAAAAATGTAACCCAAGCCATTTCTTTATCTAAATCTATCATAACCTTTATTTAAAAATTGTTAAACCATTTAATGCCTCTAATGTTCCTTCAAAACCTGGAATATCTTTAGTGGGTTCTCTACGTTCATAGTCATGAATTGAACTTTCAATAGATCTAACACCATCAAATACACCATCTATCAAATATAAGTAAAAATACTCTATATATATATATATATATATACA
>NZ_JASJHV010000121.1:0-35884 GCF_037625555.1 Lacinutrix sp. | reverse complement strand
ATTTGCTTCCGGAATTGGATTAATTACTTAATTAATACTTCCTGTAGTGTAACAGTTCGTGCTGTTTATGTTTTCAATTCTAATAAATAATGGCTCTAAAAAAGGTGTTTGATTAGTATAGTTATTTGGATGACTATTTATACCATCATCAGCATCGGCTTGTGTCTCATGGTATGTTATATTAAAAAATGCTGGGTTTTGTGAACCTAAAACATCTGCATTAAAATCTGATAGTGTTATTTCTGTTTGTCCATCCATTGGATTTGCATCACTATCGCAACCTTCAAAATCGTTAGACGCAGAAATTATTGGTGTATTAAAAACTCTTATTTGAAAACTTGTAATATCATAACAACGTCTGTAGTTAACATTATCTATTCTTGCATATATTGTTTGAGGATTAGTTGTATTTTGAAAAGCTCCAGTTATAATGTTAGTATTTGCATTTGCATTTTCTACAGATGAGTAATATTTTACTCCAAAAACATTAGGATCTTGAGAACCTAATATTGTAGCGGTTTGAGTAGAGAAATCAAAATCGGCAGAACCATCTCCATCATCGTCACAAGCTTGGAGATTTCCTGGTGCATTTGCTATTGGATTCTCGAAATAAGATACTATTGCTTCTCCAATAAGTTCTCCACACGATTCTCCACTTACTTCAATTTCAACTCTATATACTCCTGGAGTTGAAATAAATAAATCAAAATCATTTTCAGCTAATGGTAATCCGTCTTGAGTCCATGTGTAAGTTGCGTTAGGAATGTCTTCGGCCATTAATGTATAGGTGTCTCCAGTACAGAGCGGTAAATTAGTTGTATTTGTCCCATTTTGTATAATATCTATATTTTCACTAAAAAACGATGTTATAAAAGGTGGTAAACCTTGTCTAGAATCATTAGTTAAAGCAATAGCGTTATGTTGGTAATCGCAAGCTTGTCCTACTTGATTTGGATTGTTTACAACAGATAAAAAAGGATTTCCATTGTTATACGTATCACTCATTGCACGATATAACCTTCCATCTGGTCCTAATTGTAATCCACCTCTATACGTTTGTCTTTCGTCTATTATCTCTTGACTTGCATTAACATCTGCTGCTGTTCCTGCTGTTAAATCGTATTGTAAAAGAGCACCATATTGACTGTTAGGATCATTTATGTCTCCACCACTAGTAAAAAAAGTAGAAACATATAGTAGGTTGTTATTAGGTGAAAATTCTACACCATAAGATTGCTGTGGAGATGGGAAATTAATATTTATAGTTTGATTAAAAGTAACGGTTCCTGTGTCTTTATCGAAATCATATAAAACTAATCCACTACCAACATTGGCACTAGCTAACTTTGCACCATCTGGCGAAAATTTTAAATAACCTCTGGCTTCAGAAGTGCTTATTCCTGCTGGAGAAGTAACAGGTGTTGTAATTACACCAGTGTTTGTTACTTGGTAGGCATAAAACGTATTATTGGTATTTGAAGAGCCATTTGCATTTGCAAAAGTAATAACCCAAATATCTCCAGTTTCGCAATTTTTTAAAACTGCACTTAATTTCTCTGAGGTGTTATTTATTAATTGTGTTTCTGAGCCAGGTACAATATCTCCAAGTCCACCATCTAAAGTCATGTTAACTTCATAAAAGTTAAATCCAAAATCTGAACCATCTATAGAATCAGAATCAACAGTAAAAATGTAATATATGTTTGGGTCGTCTGGTTTGGGAATAATAATGGCAGACTGCGTGCTGGAAGCATCTCCTTTTAAGCCATTACCATTTGGCATTATAGTGTGGTTGGCATTGTATGCAGTTCTACCATCTGTGTAAAACAGTAAGTTTCCGTTAACGTCAGATATACTTGTACAACCTTCTTCTGTAGCTAATTGGCCATCACTAACAGCTGTAACAGTGTCTGTGTCCAAATTAAAACTTATACCAGCTTGGTCACCAAAGTACCAATTAGAAGCTTCTTTTTGCGCATTAGAAAAGCCACAGCATAAAAGCGTGGTCAATATTAAAACAATCTTTTTCATTTATTGTAAGCAATAGCTATCAAAGATATTGTAAATACCTTAATTTATCAATAGATAAATTGTTAAAAAAGAGATTGATTTTAACTGTTTTGCTACAAATCGCGCTTTAAAAGTAATCTATAAGAAAAGAACATAAATATAGCTGTCCATACTAAAACTATAGCAATTTCGTACCAATGTACCGCATAATCATAACTCAAGTCTTCACCAGCTACACTAGCAATTTCCTTAACAGCTCCTAGCCTTGAAAGTGGCTGATCTATTAAGTTAGACATAGATTTTAATGGAAAAAATTGCGTAATAGTGTCTGCATACTCTTTAGTGCTATCCATTAAAAACAGTACAAGTCTAGCAATTCCTTCTACCATCATGTACCACAATAATATAAAGCCTAAAGCAAATGCGGAGCGTTTAATTAATATACCTACAAATAAGCAAAAAGAAAAGAAGCCTAGTAGTTTAACAAAGAATGCTAATAAGTATTCTAGGTCTGAGAAAATAATACTTGCTTCTGTATAACTAGAAAAAATTAAACCAAGAATTAAAGATAATACAAAAAGGTAAAGTGTTGAAAGTAGCGCAAAAACAGCAACGGTAACAAATTTCGAAATAATAAACTCTTTTTTACTTAACCCATCAATTAAGTTTTGTTTAATTGTTTTGTTGCTATACTCGTTCGCAACCATAGAAACTATTACAATAGCGAGAAAGAACTTTAATTCTGCTGCTATATAGGTGTTAAAATGCCATATGTAAGGGAAATTAAAAATTCCCATTTCTGCTGCATGAAATTTAAAGAAACCAAAGTTGAATTTTATAGATGCAAATAATGAGATAAAACCAAGCAATATAAAATAAGCAAGAATTAAAAATTTACTCGCTCGATTATTCCACAATTTTATAAATTCTATATTTAAAAGTCTTAACATGATTATTGGTTTTTTATTCTGATTTGTTTCAGATTGATTTTTTTATAGCCGAAAATACTTTCAGCAAAACAGATTGATTTTAATTGTTGTCTGTAAGCTTAAGAAATTGTTCTTCAAGACTTTCTTTACGCATTACCAAATGAGAAATATAAATTCCGTATTCTACTAATTGCTTGTTAAACTCTGAGGCAGAAAGTGGTGCGTTTAAAAACGAAGTGATTAATCCTTCTTTTTTAATTGTTTTTTCAATGGAAGCATGCTGTTCTAAAAACGCAAGTAATTTAGATTCATCATCACACTTTAGCTCAAAGAAACCATTACTAGAAATCATTTCGTCTACTCGACCAGAGTATAATTTTTCTCCTTTTCTAAGTACAACAACATGTGAGCATACTTTTTCAACTTCATCTAATAAGTGAGAGGCTAAAAGTATAGTTGTGCCTTGATTAGCAATTTTTCTAATAATATCTCTAATTTGATGAATACCTTGAGGATCTAAACCATTTGTAGGTTCGTCTAAAATTAAAATTTCTGGATCGTTAAGTAGTGCAGATGCTATAGCAAGACGCTGTTTCATACCTAACGAAAATTCATTAAATTTGCTATGCTTACGTTCTTCTAAGCCTACTAACTCTAATTTTTCATCTATTTTATCTTCACTTATACCTTTAATTTTACAAACTAACCTAAGGTTTTTATAAGCAGACATGTATGGGTAAAAGTTTGGTCTCTCTATAATTGCTCCAACTTTTTTTAAGGCATCTTGAGTTGAGACATCGCCATCAAACCACTTAAAATCACCACTTGTTTTATTTACAACATTTAATGCAATACCTAAAGTTGTAGATTTCCCACTTCCATTTGGTCCTAGAATACCATAAACGTTGCCTTTTTTAATGGTAAAAGATAAATTGTTTACTGCTTTTAAAGAGCTAAATTTTTTGGTAAGATTATTAATTTGAAGAATGGTTTCCAAGATGATTGATTTTTTTTAATGTTAAAAATCTCGAAATTTTTCGAGATAACACCAATTGATTTAAAAGTAAGACGAAGCTAATTAACTTTTGTTACAAATTAGAAATAAAAAAAACATTCTGTATAAGAATTTTTTTTTATTTAAGTATAATTATGAAAAGGAATTATTAATTCCAGTTTTCGTTAAAATCTAAATTATCGTAGTCGTCAATATCGTAGGCGTCATCAAATTCGCAGTCAAATTCATCTCTTTCTGCTTCAAATATTCTTTCTGGAGCATCATCTGGCACTTGGCCTTGAACAAATATTAAGTTTGGGTAATCTACACCTTCATCTTCTTCAGCAATTTCAGCTAATTCTACATAAAACGTCCACATGCTTAAAAAGTCGTAAACGTAAATAAGTTTCGTTTGGGCTTCATGAACAGTGTCAGACAGGTTCGTTTCGTTCATTAAACGTACTTCATTCATACCATCACTCATGTCAAAAAGTGAAATTTCTTCACCTTGATTCCACTGGTCGTCACTTAAATAAAACGATGCTATTTCTGTACCATCAAAACCAAAAGATTGCGTAATTATATTATGCAAATCTTCCATGGTGTCAGTTTCTTTAATCTCTAAATCGCGAAACACATCGTCTTCTGTTTCGTTGTCTAAAATGACTCTAAATCTGTAAATCATAATTTAATTTTGGTTTACAAAGGTACGATTGTCTCCTATATTTTTTCAGAAATAAAAATACTTTTCCTTCTGTTCTCTAAATATACATAAAATTGAATACCAAATAGGATAGTAGCGATTACTAAATGTAATGGTTGAGATAAAAATGGGAAGTCGAAATAATACATTGCAATACCTGAAACAACTTCAAAAACAATGCAAATTACAACTAAATTCATTTTGTTATAGCCCAAACTTAAACCTCTATTTTTAACATAAAGCCAAGCATTTGTAAAGAATACTAAAAAAGAAAAACTACGATGTACGTAAAACTGTAGTGTTGGATTTTGCATCCATAATTCTTTTACATAACCAATACTTTTTACTTGCTCATCAACATGATGCCTAACTTGAGTGCCTAAAATAATTTGAATTAATGTTAATACTAAAGTAAAGAGTAAAACATTTTTAAATTTAGGATTTTTAATTTGTTTTTTGAACCGTGTTTTTGAAGCAAAAATAATATACGAAATAAACGCCACAATAATTAAAGCCATAACCATATGGATTGTTATTTTGTGTGGAGCTAAATTACTATCTACAACTGTTTTTCCTAGCCATGCTTGAAACGCCATACCGAAAACAGTAAGAATTGATAATATGGTTATCCATTTATTTTTGCGCCAAAACCAAAAGGAAATGATGGTAAAAATTAATATAGGAATACCTGATAAAGCACCAAACAAACGGTTAATATACTCAACCCAAGTATGTGTTACATTAAATGTAGCATAATCGTGTTTTGTATACGGTTTCCAATTGTTAATGTCTATTTTTTGTGAAGATTTAAAATCATTCTCGGCAACCAAAAGCGATTCGTTTTTTATTATAACAATACCTTTTTTATAGTCGTGGTTAGGTTTAAAATCTAAATCTGTAGCCTGTGTTGGCGGAATATAATAACCAAAACATTTTGGCCAATCTGGGCAACCCATTCCAGAACCTGTCATGCGTACAACAGCTCCTGCGATGATAACTAAATAAACTAAAACTAAAGCTGTTTTAGCGATGGTTCTAAAGTGTTTTTTCATATTTATTTGCTTAAAAACAGCATTTTTTTAAAGCACAGACTATTTTCCATATTCTTGTATTGCCCATAGTTTGCTATTATATTGTATTCACATTTTTTATAAAATGCTACAGCTTCTTTTTGCCTTGTTCCTGTTTCTAAAACAGAGTATTTAAAGCCTAATTCGATAGCCCAATTTTCTAATGTTGTTAAAACCTTAAAAGCAATACCTTTTCCTCTAAATTCATGTAGGGTAAACATGCGTTTAATTTCAATAGTATCTTTTTCGAAACCCTTAAAGGCACCACAACCAAAAGTAATGTTGTTTTTATATACAACAATTGTATGTTTTAATGCATCTAAATTATTAAACTGATTGTAAAAATCATGTTCATTCCCATCTGCAACTTTTAAATAGCGATCTAATACTTTTGTTAAAGCAATAAAATCTTGATGTTCAGAATTTGTTCTTACTATGTTTAACATATTTAACCTTAAAGTTTTAAACCTAAAGCTTTTCCTTTTTCTATCATTAATTTAAAAGCAGCATCATGTTCGTTAGGTATATGTCCTTCTAAAATGGCTTCTTTTATGGCTTCTTTTATAATTCCTATTTCTAGAGAAGGTTTCAAGTTAAAAGTCTTCATAATTTCTTCTCCAGAAACTGGTGGCTGAAAATTACGGACACTATCTTTTTCTTCAACTTCAATTATTTTCTCTCTAACAATTTTAAAATTGTTATGATATTTATTAAATTTCTTAGGATTTTTGGTGGTAATATCTGCCTCACAAAGTGTCATTAAATCGTCCACATAATCTCCAGCATCGAAGACTAAACGTCTCACAGCAGAATCGGTTACAAGGTCTTGAGCCAAAACAATTGGACGCGAACTCATGAAAACTAATTTTTGAACAAATTTCATTTTTTCATTTAAAGGCATCTTTAAACGCTTGAACAAATGGTACACCATTTTAGAACCTTCAAATTCATGTGCATGAAACGTCCAACCTACTTTTTTAGAGAATTTCTTAGTTGGTGCTTTGCCAATATCATGCAATAGTGCTGCCCAACGTAACCAAACATCTTCTGTATGCTTAGCAATATTATCTAAAACTTCTAAAGTGTGATAAAAATTATCTTTGTGTTTTTGACCATCTACCTCATCAATACCTTTTAAGGCTGTTAATTCTGGTAAAATGTATTTTAATAATTCCGTTTTTTCTAATAATAAGAATCCAATAGAAGGTGTTTTACTTTCTAAAATTTTATTTAATTCTAAAACAACACGTTCTTTAGTAATAATCTTAATACGTTCGTTGTTTCTTGTAATGGCATCCAGAGATTCTTTCTCGATAATGAAACCTAATTGAGTTGCAAAACGAATGGCGCGCATCATGCGTAAAGGGTCGTCGCTGTAGGTAATATCTGGACCTAAAGGTGTACGAATAATTTTATGTTCTAAATCTTCTACACCATTAAAAGGATCTAATAAACCACCAAAATTGGCTTCAGATAAATCAAGTGCTAAAGCATTAATGCTAAAATCGCGTCTATTTTGGTCGTCTTGTAAGCTACCGTTTTCTACAACAGGATTTCTGCTGTCTTCATTATAAGATTCTTTTCTTGCACCAACAAACTCAACTTCAATATCCTCAAGTTTAAGCATTGCGGTACCATACGTTTTAAAAACTTGAACTTTTGGCTTGTTATGTAAGTTTTTTGCGACTTGCTTTGCTAAGGCAATACCGCTTCCAATAGCAACTACGTCTATATCTTTGGCGTCACCACGTTTTAATAAATAATCACGCACAAAACCACCAATAACGTAACTGTCGAGTTTTAATTCTGCAGCAGATTTAGAGATTATTTTAAAAATATTGTGTTTTAATGCTTCTTTGTGATTCATCCTCATTGCTAACTAGCTACTCACGTATAATTTTAACACCACCACTATTACTTAATTTAATAATTGTAGATGCATTTCCTCCATTTTTTTGTTGGTGCAAATTTACGACATAATCCACACCTTTTAAAACCACTTCGTCTATTTCTTTAAAGGATTTTGGTGTTGGTTTACCAGATAGATTTGCAGAAGTAGAAACAATAGGTTTTCCTAGATATCTAACTAGTTTTTTGCAAAACTCATGATCCACAATTCTAATAGCTAAAGTATTATCATCTGCAATTAAATTCTCTGCAACTCCAGCTGGAGCATCATAAATAACAGTAGTAGGTTTGTCTGCAATATCTAGTATTGTATAAGCTATTTTTGGCACATTATCCACATGTCTTTCGAGCATGCTATAATTATTTACCAAACAAATAAGCGCCTTACTATCGTCACGTTGTTTAAGATTGTAAATTTTTTGTACTGCTTCAGCATTTGTAGCATCGCAACCAATGCCCCAAACAGTATCTGTTGGGTATAATATTATACCTCCACGTTTTAAAACTTCTAGAGTTTTTTCAATTTCTTCTCGCATTGTTTTTTATTCTACTGCAAAATTAAATTATTTTCGTGGATATGTTTACTTTTATACTATGAAAATCAAAACCGTTTTAGTCGCTAATAACCACTTAAAAAGAGTAGGAGGTAGCGAAACGTTTACTTACACTTTAATAGAAGCTTTACTTAAAAAAGGCTACGAAGTAGAGTATTTTACATTTTTTAAAGGTGAAGTGTCCCAACGTATAGAACGCGACTTAGACGTGCAATTCATGTCTAAAAGTAAGTACGATTTAATTCTTGCTAACCATAATACGTGTGTAAATTATTTAAGTAAAAGAGGTGTTATTATACAAACCTGTCATGGTATTTTTCCAAAAGAGGAACAACCAACCCAATATGCAGATGGACATGTAGGCATTTCTAAAGAAGTAAAAGACCATGTAAAGACTTTAGGTTTTGATTCTGAAATTATTGTAAACGGAATAAACTGCGAGCGTTACTACGTTAAAAAACCAATTAATACTGAATTAAAAAATGTTTTAAGTCTTAGCCAAAGTGAACCTGCTAACGCTAAAATTTTGGCAGCTTGTGAAGCACTTGGGCTCCGTTTTTCAAAATTTAATAAAAACGAAAACTCAGTGTGGCATGTTGAAGACATGATTAACGAAGCCGATTTAGTACTTGGTTTAGGTCGCTCTGCTTACGAAGCAATGGCTTGTGGTAGAACAGTGGTTGTATTCGATGAGCGTGCTTATTTTCAATCGTATTCCGATGGTTATATGACACCAGATTTAGTGAAACAATGTGTGGAGAATAATTGTTCTGGTCGTTATTCTAAATTAGAATTCACAACCGAAGATTTAATTGATGCCTTCAAAAAATATAAAAAAGAAGATGGTAATGCTTTACGAGAATTAGCGCTAACCGATTTTAATATTGATATTCAAGTAGATAGATATCTAAAGTACGCTTCCACATTAACTAAGAAAAATAGTGGATTGAAATTGTTATTTGCAAGTTGGTATCAAAACCATCGTATGCAAAAGCGTATTAGAAAAGCGAATAAAAAAGATTAGTATCTTATTTCCTGTTTCTGTTTTAAAGATTCGCTCAAAGGAGCGCCTTTCCATGCTAAACTAAGCATAAACCATTTCTTAGGTTTTATTAAAAACGTTAAGCAATAATACCATTTGATAAAGTAATACTTTGCAAAGGAGTAGTTTTTTTTAATCACATATAAATGCGAAATAAAACCTTCTTTACTAATGGTTTTATTTGTTCCAGTACTTACACCTTGATAATGTAAAATTTTAGCTTCTGGTACTAAAACACTAGTGTAATTGTGTTGTCTTAATCTAAAACACGTATCCATTTCTTCGAAATAAAGAAAAATATTTGTATCGAAACCTCCAATTTTCGAGAACACATCACTTCTAAAAAACATAAACGCACCATTAACAAAGTTTACGGTTACAGGTTCTGTGTATTCTTTTTTACGTTTAGGATGTGTTTTTGGAAAGTTTTTCTCTAAAAAACTACGCCCAAAAATAAGTTTTCTAATGCCTTTATCGTGGTCAAAAGAGATAACATGTTTCCCATGCTCATCGTAATTTTGGGCAGAACTTACACCAACGTTTAAGTTCATTTCCATATAGCTATGCAAAATGCCTAAACAGTCGTTTTGAAGCATCGCATCGTTATTTAAAAAGAGTAAGTATTTAGAATTTACAAATTGAGCACCAAACATGTTTCCGCCTCCAAAACCAGTATTTATAACACTTCTATGTAATGATATGTTTTTAGCTTTTGGAAAATTAGATTTTAAATGCTCGTAATCTTTAGATTCACTATTATTATCGACAACAATAATATCGTAACTTAATTTTTCAGTAGTAAAATCGATTACAGATTGAATACACTCTAAAGTATATTTTGCTGTATTATAGTTAATAATTATTACCGAAACGTCTGTCATAAAAAAATCTATTGTGGCAAAACTAAACATTTTTATTTTGGTTTTTTTACTTTCGCTTAATAACACCTTTTTATAATAGTGATAGATTCAAGGAAAATACTGATAATTGCACCTTTTGCCTTTGGTTATACAAAGCACATTAAAGACGCTTTGAATACTAAAAATGGAGTAGAAGCTTCTATTTTGTATTTGGATAAGCCAGGTTTTAAGTATAAAGGTTTAGGACATAAAATTCAGAATTTTGTGTCTAAAATTTTTGGTAAAAACTTAAAAAAAACTTTTGTTTTCGATCGTATAAAAGCTGAGGTTTCTAAACTTGAAAAGCAGCAAGATATCTTCATTATTAGACCAGATATACTGGATAATGCAACTTTAGAATTCTTAAAAACAAGAACTGCTAATTTTATTGCTTATTATTGGGATAGTACTCGTCGTTTTCCAAGAAAAACAGAAATAAAAAACTACTTCGACGCTATCTATAGTTACGATAAACAAGATGTTGAGCAGTATGGTTTTAATAAATTGACCAATTATGTTTTTGCTGAAAATACTTCGAAAGATTACGAGTATTTATTCTTTAATATTTCTACAAACGACCATAGATTTTCTTTAATAGAAAACCTTGCAGGTTACTTAAAACAACACAATTGGAGTTATTCTATTAAAGTATATAACGGAACGCCTTTTGAGACAAAACATGTGGAGTTAATAACAGAACAGTTATCTATTTCTGAAGTTGAAAAACTAATTCTAAAATCTAAAATTATAGTAGAAATCCAACGTAACGATCAAATTGGTTTATCGTTTAGAATTTTTGAAGCTTTAGGTTATAGAAAAAAACTGATTACCACAAATACAGATGTTGTGAATTACGATTTTTACAATCCGCAAAATATTTTGGTAATCGATGAAAATAATATAGAAATTCCAGAAGACTTTGTAACGTCTCCTTATGTGGACATTGATGAGGCTATTTTAAATAAATATCGTTTGGAAAATTGGGTTGAGCCAATTTTTGAGATTAATGAAAACACAAAGTAGTATTACTCTTTCTTTAAACTATCAATTTTGATTTTATACTCGTCAATTTCTTTTTGAGTTTCCTTGTCATAATAAGCTTTATGCATTTCAAGGCTGTCTATTTCTGCATCAAATGCTTGTTCTAATTCTTTAAATTTATCAAGAGTTTTTTTACTCCCATAATATGCGAAAATTAACAAATCAATATTATTCTTAGTATGTTTAGCAATAGCCTGATCATAAGATTGAGTAAGAATTTCAATAAAGTCAACAGCATCTTTATTTCCTTGTGAAGCTTTGTTAGAAATTAAATTGAGTACTTCTTTGTTCTGCGAAAAGTATTTTTTCATTTTTTTAAAATCACTTTCTGAGTAATTTAGAGAGTCAATTTTTTTTAGAATTAGATTTTCATAGATACTGTCTTTTTCTTTATCAGTATACGTTTCCTAAGAAACCATGAAATTACAAATAAGTATTGTTATTATAAAAAACGCACTTTTCATATTGTTGTTTGTTAATTACATTAAACTTCTGTAAACATCTGCATATTCTAAAGCAGCTTTATTCCAATTAAAACCTATTGCTCGCTTAATATAAGCATCTTCAAATTTAGTTTTATTAGTTTCAAAAGTATGCATGCCTTTTGTAAAAACGTCTGCCATAGATTTAGCATCAAAATTATCCCAATAAAAAGCATACTCACCACCAATTTCTGGTAAAGACGTTAAATTAGATAAAAATACAGGCTTTCCAAAACGCATAGCTTCAATTGGTGGAATACCAAAACCTTCTAGCAAAGATGGAAATACAAAAGCACTACAATTTTGTAAATAAAGCTGTTTTTCTTCAGCATTAATTTTACCAATACAATGTACTCGATTCGCAGTTTTTGTTTTCGAAATAGCGTCTGCTAAAGTTGTATTTACATAATCATCGCTAGTGTCACCAGCCAAAACCAAATCATAATCTGGCAAATGCGCAAGCATTTGTGCTAAAGTGTGTACGTTTTTACGTTTGGTTAAACCTCCAATAAAAAACAGATAAGGTCTATTTGTTGCTAGTTTTATATCTTGATTTAATTCTAAAATTTCCGAGATAGGATTACCATTATAAATTACATATTCTGGAACATTTGGAACGTCGAAATACTTTTGAGTTGACGCTTTAGCAAATTCAGAAATATAAGTAATAGCATGACTACGATTTAGTTTTTCTATAAAACGTTTGTTGATTTCATGGTTTAAATCGCTGGATACTTCATCTATAAAATTTACATCGTGAACCGTTAAAACATATGGAATGCTATGATAAGGTTCTACTTTTATGTTCTGATTTAAAGAATGCCAAACATCGTATTTTTTGCGAATACGAAATAGTGGTTTTCTTGATAATGCTTTGTATTTGTTATAGTTGAAATAGTCACCAAATTCGGTTTTTAAACCCGAAGTATCTTTGGCATTTAATGTCATTTTAAAATCTGAAATCTCAGCATTACGTAGTCCTTTAATTAAATGATAATTAAACTGACCAAAACCGTTGAATTGGTTTTTAATATTATGAGATTCTAGAAAAACTTCTTTCATTTAATCGATGTTTCTATACATTGCCCAAAGCTGAATATACCTTTTGTAAACCGAAAATGCATGTACATAACTTATTATAAAACCTTCTTTACCATCTAAGAAACCAAGTCTTAAAAAGTATTGATGCATAAAGCGATACCAAGGTCTAAATAAAAAATGATACAAGTTTGGGCGCACATTTTTTTTATATAATTCTTCTGCTTGTAGTTTACTGTATTGACTTAGTTTTGCGTTGTAATTATCGAAAGATTTATAAGTTTGATGGTCTAAAGCATGTTTTAATAAGTCAACTTTTTCATTGGTTTCAATGCTTTCATGTACAGCCTTACCATTGTATTCGCAATAGTTTTTATTAAATAAACGCACAGCAACATCGGTTTGAAAGCCACTATATTTTATGCGTTTTCCCATAAAATTAAAGCTTCGCTTTATATTGTATGCTTTTAATGAGTTTTTAGATTTAACAATATCTACAATCTCTTTAATTAACTCAGGCGAGATTTTTTCATCTAAATCAAAAAAAGTAACCCAATCGTGTTTTGCTTGAGAAATTGCAAAATTTTTCTGGTCTGAGAAATTTTTAAATTCACGTTGTATAACAGTTACATTATGTTTTTTAGCTAAAGCGACTGTGTTATCTGTACTAAAAGAGTCCACGATAATAATCTCATCTGCAAACGAGAGACTTTTTATATAGTCTTCAATATGCGTTTCTTCGTTAAAAGTTATAGCTAATGAGCTTATCATTATTAGTTATTTGTTTTTTCTAAAATTTCTGCAGCTTTCCAAAGGTAATCTTTACCAAATTCGCCAAAATAGCTTATATATTCGCCAGTTTTAGATATTACAACAAAACTGCTACATGGATAATGAAATTTGAAGAAAGATTTTTCTATTATTCTATTTGGATCTTTATGCCAAGTCAAAACACCATTATATCTCTCAAGCCCTATTTTGCTTTTATAAATATAAATAGGTTTAACTTTAGAAATTTCACTCAATCTATTTTCTAATTCGTTGAACCATAAGGCAAGACTGGCTTTTGTTGCAGATCCACTTGAGTTGCATTGATCCTTACCAGGATAAAAAACTATTACAATAGATTTATTTTTATCTATTTTAATATTAGTTTGCTTTTCTAAAATAGAATCTAAATGGTTTCTGTTATCAATTCTACCAGTTTCTTCTCTTAATGCTATTCTTTTTTGATCGAGAGAATCCGCGTAAGTCCCTATATATTTTCTATTTCTTGTCCTTTCACGCTTAAATTTGCTCTCACTTATTTCATTACCATCTATGCCAAAATATTTTGTACTTGATGTTGTTTTTTGAGAACTTGAACAAGAAAAAAAGGATATAATTAAAATAATTGCAACAGCAAATTGTTTCATAGATATTGTAACACTTGTTATATTTGTGTCAAATGTAAACATTTTACAATCATTTTTTTTAGAATAATAATTACGAAATGCCAAAACTTCCAGTTTTAATGTACCACAGTATTTCTGCTAATGCTAACGAAAGCAAAGGCTTAACCATTTCTGAAAGAAATTTAGAAGCACAATTTAAATTCTTAAAAGAGAATGGTTATACAAGTTTGCATTTTAGTGATTTACAGAATCTAAAAACGTCATCAGACTTCCCTGAAAAAGCTGTTATTATTACGTTTGACGATGTGTATGTAAATCAACTTGAATATGCTTATCCATTATTGCAAAAATACGGATTGAAAGCCAGCTTTTATATTCCGTTTCAGTATGTTGGAGGCGTTAATACTTGGGATGAAGGTGAAGAACCCATAATGTCTGTCGAGCAATTGAAGTCTTTAGATTCTAAAATTATTGAACTTGGTTTGCACTCTTTCGAGCATAAACGTTACGATGTAATGACGACTCAAGACATAGAATTTGATTTCGAAAAATGCATTGCGTTTCAAGACGAACACAATTTAGATCTTTCAAATATTTTGGCTTATCCTTATGGTAAGTATCCAAAAAAAAGAAATGAAAAGCAACATTTTTTTGAATTGTTAAATGGTTACAAAGTGGCTTATGGTTTACGTATTGGTAATCGTGTAAATACGTTTCCTTTTAAAAATAATTACGAAGTACAACGTTTGGATATCAAAGGAGAGGATAGTTTGAAGAGCTTTGAGAGGAAGTTGAAGAAAGGGAAAGCTTGGTTTTAGTATATTAAGTATTATCTAATTCCTCTTTTCAACAACATCAATTTCACATACCTAGAAAAAACTCCATAAGCATTAATGGTTGCAACAGTTAGTCCTGGAATACCATCTTTAAAACCACCACGTAAAATATAGCTATTAAAAAAGCGATAAAATGGTTTAAAAGCTAAATGAAAGTAAGTGGCTTTTTTACCTTTATTAAGCATTTGCTCTGCTTGAAACCAAGCATAACTATCTTTCTTACTAATGTAGTGCTGTAAGCCTTTGTAAGTAAAATGAAGCACAGGATTTTCAAGTTTGCCAATAGAACCATCAACAATAAGCTTCTCGTGTACAGAACCTTCAAAATGACACTTTTCTCTAATAACCAATCGCGTAACATTGTCGCTATGATGGTACAGAAAACGATTCATATAAAAATGAGGAAAATTCAACTTGTAACCAGCATGTTTGCTAGAATCCATTGCTGCTAAGATTTCTTGTTGTAATGGGTTTGGAATGCGCTCATCTGCATCAATAAATAAAATCCATTCTCCAGTAGCGTACTTTAAAGCATGATTTTTTTGGTTAGAGAAATTATCGAATTTTCGAGATAAAATTTTACAGTTATATTTTTCTGCAATTGCAACAGTTTTGTCTGTACTTAAAGAGTCTACAACAATAATCTCGTCTGCAAAACGAACAGAACGCAATGCCTTTTCAAGGTACAGTTCTTCGTTATAAGTAGGTATAATTACAGAGAGTTTTGTCATAATAATTGCTTAATGCAAACTTACTAAAAATTCGATGATGTTATGAAATATGTTTACCTTTGTAATGCAAAATTTATATACTATGAGTGGTTTACCAATTTCTGTTATTGTAAGTACATATAATTCTGAAGATTATTTAAGTAAAGTTCTTGAAAGCTACAAGCATCAAGATTATGATAATTTTGAAGTTATCGTAGCAGACGATGGTTCTAAAGAAACCACCAAACAACTTATAGAAAAATTTGCAGCAGATTACCCAGTAAATTTACGCCACATTTGGCATGAAGATAAAGGTTATAGAAGGCAAGAGTTACTAAATAAATGTATTGTACAAACTGAGTATGATTATATTTTAATGACAGATGGTGACTGTATTGCAAGACCAGATTTTGTCTCTACTCACGCAAAATATGCCGAAAAAGGATTCTTTTTATCTGGTGGTTATTGCAAATTAGACAAACCGTCTAGTGATGCTATTGCATTAAGTGATATCGAAAATCAAAATTGTTTTAAACCAAAATGGCTTAAAAAACAAGGTGTTCTAGGTAAAAAACAACAGCTTAAATTAAGTGTTGGCGATAAGCTTGCTAATTTTTTAGATGTTGTTACACCAACAGGAGCAACGTTTAATAACTGTAATTCTTCAGCTTGGAAAAGTGATTTAATTAAAATTAATGGATACGATGAGCGCATGCAATATGGAGGTCCTGATCGTGAACTTGGAGAGCGTTTAGTAAACTTAGGTATTAAGACAAAGCAAATTCGTTATAAAGCTATTTGCTTGCATTTAGACCATCCAAGAGGTTATAAAACTAAAGAGTCTCTAGATAGAAATTTGGCTATAAGACGTAATACTAAATATAATAAAGTGATTAAAACACCTTATGGTATTGAAAAACTTGAGGTAAAAGAATAGTTCTTAGTTTGCATATTTATACTGAACATAAAAAAACAGGAACATTGCATACAGTATTGCTAAAACAACAATGATGGCAAAGATGATTATAAGTACGTCTTTGATTTTTTTCAAATTCTTACTTTAAATTAAAAATCTAGATCAAGCCAATTTGTATACACCAATTTTCCAATAGGTTTTTTCTTCATTTGTTGTTACTGTTGTGAAGTCTAATTCTTTAAAAGTTTCATTTTTAAAATATTCCCAACACCCTAAACCTTCTCTGTAAATAGAGACTAAAAAGATGCCATTGGGTTTAAGATGTTTAATCATGGTCTCAATAACTTCGCTCTTTTTTGTTTCATGAATGTAGTAGAACGCTTCGTTAAGAACTATTATATCGTATGAATTTTCAGGTTTAAAACTATGAAGGTCTGCACAAACAAAAGAGCCTTTTTCTCTGTTTGTTTCATTGGCTTTTTTTATAGAAACAGAAGAGAAATCCATACCGTCAAAAGAAGAAATAGTACTACTATTAAAATAATCAAGAAGTACACCTTCACCAGAACCTAAGTCTAAAATATCAGGATTTTTATTTCCATACTTATTTGAGAACTCTATAATTTTCTCGTACCTCGAGCGTTCTTTTTCTCCTTTTAAATTATCCCAACGTCCTTTTCTGTATTGTTTATTCCAACGTTGTTTACGTCTCCAATTGTGAAATTTATCTTTGAAATTCATTAGTTCTTTTTTAGGTGAAGAGAAAGGAAGCTTTCTAATTTTGGAAGTATTAACTCTGGAGTTAATTGCTTGTACATGTAAGACGGATCTTCTTCAATTTTTCGCCTTTCCTCTCTATCTGTAGAAAACAAATCGGGTTTTTCTTCTAATAAATGAATAGAAGTATGGGTTTTTTTATCTTCAAAACTAGCCCAATGTTCTTTTAAAACATAAGGAGAGAATATAGTAAATGTTGGCTTATTTAAAGCTTTACTTATGTGTATTGTACCACCTTCGTTACCAACTAAAAGGGCGCATTTGTTCATTAGTTTTACAAATCCGCGAATACTATCTTCGTAAATATCTATAACTATACTGTCTTTATCTGCACACTTCTCGTAAATACCTAAAGCGTCTTCTTTTTGATGAGGAGCATAGTTAAAGAGAATATTTACGTTGTATGTTTTTGTAATAAAATTTATAAGAGCAACTATGTATTCGTAAGGCATAGATTTTTGAGGCGTGCTTCCTAAAACGCCAAGCATTACAAATGGTTTGTTGTAAGTCTCTAACTTGTTGTATTGTTGTTCTTTTTCTGTTAAGAAAATTTTAGGCTCGTAATTTAAGTCACTCTCGTTTATATCGAAAACAGAGGTCATCATATTTATACGGTCTTCTATGGCTTTACCACAGTTTTTTGTTTTTTCTTTTAAAAATGGAATGTTATGCGAGTAAAAAGGTAAAGGCGGATTTTTATCACGCTTTTTAAAACCAATTCTAATTGGCGCATTAGATGCTAAACAAATGAGTCTACTCTGTAATTTAGCATAAGGATCGAAAATAATATCGTATTTATTATTGCGAAGTTTGTTAATAAGCGAGGTAAGGCTACCAAATTTCTTCAATTCAGTATCATTTACAGCAATAATATTATCAATATTAGGATTGTTTTCAATAACACCAACGGTATAATCGTAAACCAAATAATCAATAATACTGTTAGGATAAATAATTTTCATATTCTGAGCTATAACAGATGCTATAAGCACATCGCCAATACGTTTATTCTGTATAACTAAGATTTTTTTCATTTTGTGCTGAGCTCTTTTCAGTATGTTTTCTATAAGGTAAAGTAAATTAAATACACTTAATTTTAGATATTGATGCAAATTATTGTTTTTTCGGCTTTTATTAAAATTTAGATTCATATATCTTTGAGAAATAACAAGACTTAATGCAAAACCTACATTTAAATAATAAGTTCGAACATTTAAAAACCGAAATTTTAGACTGCATCACGCATTTTAATACCAAGGGAAATTATGTTACTAAAGGAGATAGGAATGTAATTAAAAGTTTTAAGGTTGGTACAGAAACATTAAATATTAAGTCTTTTAAAACACCAAAGCTTATTAATAGTTTTGTTTATAAACACATAAGAAAAAGCAAAGCAAAGCGTTCTTTTGAGTATGCCGAAAAATTAATTTCACAATCAATTCTAACACCTTTTCCAGTTGGTTATTTAGAAAATTCTTCAACCACAGGATTAACCTCAAGTTATTATATTAGTAAACATGTAGATTATGATTTCGATTTTAGAGTATTAATTCATAATCCGTTATTAGATAATCGAGATGAAATTTTAATACAATTCACACAATTTGCTTATAAGCTTCACGAGAATAATATAAATTTTCTAGACCATTCTCCAGGAAACACATTAATTATTGAAAACGTAGCGAAATACGATTTCTACCTCATAGATTTAAACCGTATGCAGTTTGAGCAAATGGATCTTACTAAACGCATGGATAATTTAAAACGTCTGTGGCTATCTAAAAAAATGATTAGAATAATTGCTACGGAATATGCAAACATAAGCGAGTATCCTTTTGAGGAAGTATATCGTTTATTAATGCAATCATCTCAAGACTTTAAGCGCAGAATTAACCGCAAAAAATATTTAAAGCGAAAGTATTTAAAGAAGAAAAAGTAGTATTCAGTATCCAGTGATTAGTAAGTAGTTCGAGAAAGTACTACCAACTAAAGACTACCAATTCAACTTATTAAACCGCTACATTATACTCACGAAGTGCATCGTTTAAAGACGTTTTCTTATTAGTGCTTTCTTTACGTTTACCAATAATTAATGCACAAGGCACTTGAAACTCTCCTGCAGGAAATTTCTTAGTATAACTACCAGGAATTACTACAGAACGTGCAGGAACTCGACCTTTCATTTCTAAAGGTTCATCACCAGTTACATCTATTATTTTTGTACTCATAGTTAACACCACATTTGCACCTAAAACAGCTTCTTTTTCTACACGCACACCCTCAACAACAATACAGCGAGATCCAATAAAAGCACCATCTTCTATAATTACTGGAGCAGCTTGCAATGGCTCTAAAACACCACCTATACCAACACCACCAGATAAATGCACATTTTTCCCAATCTGGGCACAACTACCAACAGTTGCCCAAGTATCTACCATAGTACCTTCATCTACATAAGCACCAATATTAACATAACTAGGCATTAAAATAGTACCACTAGCAATAAAAGCACCATGTCTTGCAACAGCATGTGGTACAACACGAATGCCTTTTGCAGCATATCCTTTTTTCAATGGAATTTTATCATGATATTCAAAAATACCAGCTTCTAAAGTTTCCATTTTCTGAATAGGAAAATACAATACCACAGCCTTTTTAATCCATTCGTTTACTTGCCAACCATCAGCAATAGGCTCAGCAACACGTAAAGTACCTTCATCAAGTAAATCTACTACTTTTCTAATAGCAGCTTGCGTTGTGTCCTCTTTTAATAAATCTCGGTTGTCCCAAGCACTTTCTATAGTTTGTTGTAAATCTGTCATCAAAAAAAATATTTTTTGTTTCCGTGAAATCGAAAATCTTATTATTACTATTTTGGGCGTGCCCTAAAGGTCAGGCTATCACTACTCGCTCTCTACGAGGAGCTCAAACAGACCGCTTCAATTGCGAAGCACTCGTTCATTCTTATTTATTAAAATAAGAATGAACGAGTAATCCTTCACGCAAATATAACGTCAATTTATAATTTGGCATAATATTTATGTATGTAGTATAGAATATCTTAAATTTGCACAAAAATTAATAATGGCTCAAATTCTAGCAATAGATTATGGTAAAGTAAGAACAGGATTAGCTGTCACAGACGATATGCAAATTATTGCTTCTGGACTAACAACTGTGCCAACAAAAGAGCTAATAGATTTTTTAAAAAGTTATACAACAAAAGAACAGGTAGAATTATTCTTGGTTGGCGAACCCAAACAAATGAATAACGAAGCCAGCGAAAGCGAAGCTTTAATTAAACCTTTTATTAGTAAACTAAGAACTTTTTTTCCACATATTCCAATTAAAAGAGTAGATGAGCGTTTTACTTCTAAAATGGCAATGCAGACCATGATAGATAGTGGTTTAAAGAAAAAACAAAGACAAAACAAAGCACTTGTAGATGAGATAAGTGCAACAATTATATTACAAAGTTACCTTTACAATAAATAATATTATGGTATTACCAATAGTCGCTTATGGCGATCCAGTTTTAAAATTAAAAGCGAAAGAAATCGCAAAAGACTATCCTAAATTTAAGGAGTTAATAGCCAACATGAAAGAAACAATGTATGGCGCTCATGGAGTAGGTTTAGCTGCACCACAAATAGGCTTACCTATTCGTATGTTTTTGGTAGACGCTTCTCCTTTTGCAGACGATGATGTGTTAGACGATGCAGAGCGTGCTTTTTTAAAAGACTTTAACCATACGTTTATTAATCCTATTATTTTAGAAGAAACAGGAGACGAGTGGGCTTTTAATGAAGGTTGTCTAAGCATACCAGATGTTAGAGAAGATGTCTTTAGAAAGCCAAATATTAAAGTAGAATATTTTGACGAAGATTTTAAAAAGCACCACATAGAATTAGATGGTTTAGCAGCGAGAGTATTCCAACACGAGTACGACCATATTGAAGGTGTTTTATTTACAGATAAATTATCGAGCTTAAAAAAACGTTTAATTAAAGGGAAGCTACTTAACATTTCTAAAGGAAAGATAAACGTAGATTATAGAATGAAGTTTCCAAACATGAAAAAGAAGCGTTAAAAATTTGCAAAACAAATAAGAGTACAAGATATTTGCGCTCGATTAAAAAAGAGATATGGCATTAGATAAAATATTAGCAATTGCAGGAAAACCAGGTTTATACGAGTTAGTAACACAAACTAGAGGTGGTTTTATAGCAAAATCTTTATTAGATAACCGTAAAATTTCTGTTGGTATCCAACAGAATGTTAGCATTTTAAGTGAAATAGCTATTTACACATTAACAGAGGAAGTGCCTTTACGTGCCGTTTTAGGTAAGATTAAAGATAAAGAAAATGGTGCACAAACTTCTGTAAGCCACAAAGATTCTAAAGATAAATTAGAAGAATATTTTTTCGAGGTTTTACCAGATTACGATGAAGACAGAGTATATGAAAGCGATATAAAGAAAGTTGTGCAATGGTATAATATGCTTCAAAAAAATAATCTTTTAGATCTGGAAGATAATAAGAAATCAGACGAAGAGGAATAAAATTATTTATTCCATTTTATAAATTAAAATCCACCTTTTTAGCTGGATTTTTTTGTTTTAAATTATCTTTACAAAAACACTTTTTAAATGAATTCTAGAGCAAATCAACTAAAAGCATTCGATCGTTTATTAACCATTATGGATGAGCTTCGTGATCAATGTCCTTGGGATAAAAAACAGACTATGGAAAGTCTACGTCACTTAACCATAGAGGAAACTTACGAGCTTGGAGATGCTATTCTAGACAACGATTTAGAGGAAGTAAAAAAAGAGTTAGGTGATGTGTTATTACATTTAGTGTTTTATTCTAAAATTGGAAGTGAAACTAACACCTTCGATATAGCAGATGTCTGTAATTCTATTTGCGATAAGTTAATACACAGACATCCACATATTTATGGAGATGTAAAAGTAAAAGATGAAGCCGAAGTAAAACGCAATTGGGAGAAACTAAAACTTAAAGAAGGTAAAACTAGTGTTTTAGAAGGCGTGCCTAAAAGCTTGCCAGCTTTAGTAAAAGCAAACCGTATTCAAGATAAGGTAGCAGGAGTAGGTTTCGATTGGGAAAAACCAGAACAAGTTTGGGAAAAAGTAGAAGAGGAGATAAATGAGTTTAAAGTAGAGGTTGCTAAGAAAGACAGAGAAGCTATGGAGAGCGAATTTGGTGATGTTTTATTCTCTTTAGTAAACTATGCTCGCTTTGTAGATATAAACCCAGAAAACGCTTTAGAAAGAACAAATAAGAAGTTTTCAAAACGGTTTCAATATCTAGAAGCTAAAGCAAAAGCTTTAAACAAAGATTTAAAAGACATGACTTTGGCTGAAATGGATGTTTTTTGGGAGGAAGCGAAAAAACTGTAATTGGAAAATCTCCTGATTTTCAAATACCCAAGTTTTTTGGGAGGAAGCGAAAAAACTGTAATTGGAAAATCTCCTGATTTTCAAATACTCAACTTTTGCTGGGAAATAGTAAAAAAAATATTTTTTTTTATGTTTCGAAATCCAAAACAATTATATCTACGTATATAACAACAAATGATCTTCTTTTTTTTATAGAGAATTGGTTAATAGCTTATACTTTAATGATCATTTTAAAAATAATTATTTCTAGTAAGCGAAATAGAAATAATTTGTTAGTTTAGTTAGAGGCCAAAATCCTGTTTGATTTTTAATCGAGCATTTTATATTTATTAAAAGGTGTTTTTTTATTCGTTTTCTGGTGTATTATTAGCTTCCTCAGCTTCAGCAGCAGCTTTTTCTTCGGCTTCGGCTCTAGCTTTTGCATTTTCCATAACTTTAATCTTTTTAACTTTAGCTTTCCAGATAGTTAAAGATTCAGTGTGTTTTTTAATGTTATCGTGAACAGATTTAACCAATGGATTCTTTTCATCAGCATGTTTAAAAAACAACAAGTTATTTTCTAATTGATTGATTTCGCTATTTATTTCACTAATTTTTTGGCGAATAAAAGTATATTCATTTTCTAGTCCTCTTTGATCATTTGCAGATGCTAAATCCTGAAGTCTGTTTTCAAACTTCATCATTTCAACTTCATTTTTATTCACGTCTAGAGCACCAAATAAAGTATCTAATGCTTTATTAAAATCGCTTTCAATTTTACGTTTGTTTCCTGGTACACGTCCAAGAGTTTTCCAGTTAGCTATATAATCTTTAATAGTAGCTAAATCTGCTTTTTGTTCACCAGATAATTTGGTTTCTGTAACAGTCTTTAAAAAGGCTTCTTTTTCTGTGCATGCTTTCTCTTCTTCAGCGCTTGCTTCATTCTTTTTTACATGAATTCTATCGAAATAATGGTTGCATGCGGCTCTAAATTTTTTCCAAATTTTATCGCTAACCTTTCTTGGTACGTGTCCAATGTTTTTCCAATCTGCTTGAATTTTCTTCATTAATTGAGTTGTAGCAACAAAATCATCACTGTCTTTATTGTCTTCTGCAATTTGAATTAAGGCATTTTTTTTATCAAGATTATCATATTGGTCTTTCTTTAAGTTTTTGTAATAATCATTTTTTTTGTGGTTGAACTCACGAACAGCAACTTTAAATTTAGTCCAATTAGTTTCGTTTACTTTTATAGGCACTTTTCCTGCCTTAAAAAATTCTTTGCGTAGCATTTCGACTTCTTTTATTTTAGTTTGCCATGCTTTATGTGTGTTTTCAGGATCATTTGTTTTCTCCTCAATTAGGCCAATAATACCGTTTTTAAATGCTAAATTTTTCTCGTAAAGCGCATCTAAATGCAGGTAATATTCTTGATGTTTATCGTTAATAACCTTTGTTGCTTCTTTAAAACGATCCCAAATTGGCTCTCTATGTTCTCTAGCAACAGGACCTAATTCTTCTTTCCACAGTTTGTGTAGAGCTTGTAATTCTCTAAAAGCACGATTGTTATTTTCGTCTTTTGCTAATTCTTCAGCACGCTCTATAATTTTTGTTTTTTGCTCTAAATTATGTTCAAAATCTTTATCACGTAAATCTCTGTCTAAATGTAATAAGTCGTAAAAACGCTCAACATTAAAATGATAACTATTCCAAGCATTGTTGTATTTGTCTCTTGGTATAGATCCAGCAGCTTTCCACTGATCTTGTAATTCCTTAAACTGTTTGTATTTGGTATTCATAGTTTCATCAAGATCTGTAAGAGCCTTGATGTCTTCTGTAATTTGCAATCGAGTAGATAAGTTGTCTTTTAAACCTTTTTCTAGACTCTTGTAATGCGTTTTAATTTTGTTTCTATATTCTTTATATGCTTCGTTAAAACTACGTTTTAATGGTGTTGAATAATGAAAGTCTATTTCATTACCACCTTTATCTAAAAATTCTTGCTTTTTTTCTTCTAAAAGTGCGATAAATTTTTCGTTAAATTCATTTTTAATGCCTTCAACGTGCTTTTTTATGGCTTGTGCTTTTTCGTTTTTTATCAGGTTTTCAAGTTCGAGAATTAATACATCTAAAGACATTTCGCTGTAGTCTTTTTCTTCAATTGTATGTCTTTCGCTCGTGCCTTCATCTTCTGCATTAGAATCGTCAATTTCGTTAATTACAGCATCCTCAGTGTTCTCGTTTTTAGACTCTTGTGGTTTTTCAGTGACTTCTTCAATTACCTCTTTAACAGTTACTTGAACGTTTTCTGTGGTTGTGTTTTCTTGTACTTCGTTTTCTTTGTTTCCGTCTGCATTTTGCAGGTTATCTTGCTCTGACATTTTATAAAATGTTTATTTATGGTAAAAAATTAGACTTTAAAGATACTAAAACTTGCCTATTATTATGGGTTTAGGTCTAGATTTAGATAAAAAAAATATTTCTACTTATTCCAAATTTGCCAAGATTTTTCAGCTTGCAGCAATAACATTTGTTCTCCGTTAATTGTTACAGCCTTATTCTGTTTTCCTAATTTTAAGAATTTTGTTTCTGAAGGATTGTAAATTAAGTCGAATAATAAGTGTTTGTTTGTAATTGCTTGGTATGGAATGTTTGGGCAGTTATTTATATCTGGAAAAGTGCCTAATGGAGTGCAGTTAATAATTATTTGGTGTGTATTAATAATTGTTTCTGTAAGTTCGTTGTAGGTGTATTTTGCTTTTTCTGATGCGTTTCGTGAAATAAAAACATATTTAATATCAAGAGATTTTAAAGCGTAGGCAATGGCTTTACTTGCGCCACCAGTTCCTAGAATTAATGCGTTTTTATGGTAAGGTTTTAGTAGTGGTTTTAAAGACTTTTTAAACCCGTAATAGTCTGTATTATAACCAATAAATTGTCCTTTTTTAGATATTTTAATGGTATTAACTGCGCCAATTATTTTTGCTTTTTTATTTAGCTTATCAAGATAAGGTATTATTGTTTCTTTGAACGGAATAGTAACATTGTAGCCATTTATATCTGTTTCTTGTTTTAGTTTAGATTTAAATGTTGCGATATCTTTAATGTCAAAATTTTCGTAACTCACATTTTTTACACCTTCAATTTCAAACTTTTTTTTAAAATAGTTTCGAGAGAAAGAGTAGGAGATGTCTTTACCTATTAAACCAAATCTACGCATGTGTTTTTCGTGTTTTTCTACCATACCATTCTAGAGCAAGAACAATAATAATTCCTATTAAAATATAAAAGAAAGCAGTGTAAGTTTCGGTGTTAATTTCTGGTAAATACCTTCTGTAGTTTTCTATAATGTATTTTCCGCGACTATCTAAAATATAAGTGCCAGAATAATCTATTTTAAAAATGGTTTCTTTCCATGGCCACACAACTCCTAAAGAACCAATAATAAAGCCAATAATTGAGGCTGTAGTTACGCTTTTATAGTGTTTTAAAATATAGCTTAATAAATGAGAGAATGTTACTAAGCCAACTGAAGAACCTAGTGTAAAAACGGCAAGTACCTTTAGCATTCTTATGCGTTCTATATTTTCTATAAAACTAAAGTTACCTCCTAATACTTCGTAAAAAGTGTCATAAAGCGCGTTAACTGAGTCTACCAAAAGCAATACATAATTACCTAATAATATTAATATAAAAGATCCCGAAAAACCTGGCAATGTCATTCCTGAAACGCTAATTATACCGCATAAAAACACTAACCAAAGGTTGTCGTTTTGGGTTGCTGGATCTAAAAAACTGATACTAATTCCTATAACAGCACCTACTAAAAGCGCTAAATAAGTGGTTGTTTTCCAATCTTTAAAGTCTTTGCTAATATAATAAATAGAGCCTATAATCATTCCAAAGAATACACTCCAAACATAAAGCTCATAATGCTTTATAAAGTAGTCTAGTATTTTAGAAACACTAAAATAACTGACTAGCATTCCAAAAAATAATAATGTTAAAAACCGACCATTTATATAGTAAAAAAAAGACTTAAATCTGCCGTTTAATAATAATTTAAAGGCGGTTGTATTTACACGTTTAAGAGAGTGAATAAACTCCTCGTAAAATCCAGCCACAAACGCTACAACACCACCAGAAACTCCAGGAACTTTATTTGCAGCTCCCATTCCTAAACCTTTTAAGATTAAGAAAATTTTATCTTTTAGTGTTCTCGTGCTATGCATTATGCTCTTTTTGAACCTATCTTTTCAAGAATAAATATGGTTAAAAATCCAGCAATCATTAATCCGATAGCAAAAAACATTTGATGCTGTGTTCCATTAATTTCAGAATATGTAAAAGGAGAAATACTTTCTTCTAATACTGTTTTATAACTTTCAAAATCGTTAGCGTTTTTTTGAAAAACAGAAAGGGTTCCTAAATCTGAAATCTGATTAAACTCTAAAATTTCACCAGTTTTATCATCCATTATCGAAATTGTTTTTTTCCATGGCCACATTTTGTTTAGCGAACCTAATATAAAACCTGTTAGTAATGCTAATATTGTATTGTGGTAGTTTTTAAATAACCATTTTAATAAGCGACTAAAACTTAATAAGCCAACAATTGCACCTAGTGCAAAAATGCATATTTTCTTAAAATCCCAGTCATGCATGGCATTACTTAATGCTTTGTATGCACCTAAAATAATTAAAATGAATGATCCTGAAATTCCTGGTAATATCATAGCACAAATAGCAATAGCACCTGCAAAAAATAAAAACCAAGGATTGTTGTTTGCTGCTAGAGAAGGTAGGCTAGTAATGTAATATGCTGTTATTGCTCCAATAATTAAAGCTACTACTGTTATGGCTTTCCATTTGGTAATTTGTTTACCAACAAAGTAAATACTCACAACAATTAGCCCAAAAAAGAACGACCAAATTAAAACAGGATGTTGTTCTATCAAGTATTTTGCAAGACGCATAAACGAGGCAAAACTTATAATTATTCCTGTAAGTAGTGCAATAATAAAATTGCCGTTTACTTGAGCCCAAAATGCTTTTATTCCATCCTTTTTTAATGTTTTAAAAAGAGATAAATTAACCTTGCTTATAGAAGTAATTAGTTCTTCGTAAATTCCAGATATAAATGCAATAGTTCCACCAGAAACACCAGGAACTGCATCTGCCGCTCCCATGGCAACACCTTTTAGTGCGATAATAAAATAATCTTTAAGTGTTCTTTGCATACTTTAATTTTTCTATTGAATCAAAGGTATGCAATTTTAGTAATCCAACAAGGACTTTATTTAGCGTGAGATTTAATATTATTTTTGTTTGTCTTCTTCTTCAAAAGCGTCTTTACTTACAAGTTTTCCTTTATTGTATTTTTCAATTCTTTTAATATCAACATTTGTATAGAAATACTTCCATTCACCATTTGGTTTTCCGTTTTAAAGTTACTAACTGCTTTTAATTCACCATTTTTAAGATAAAATTTCCATTGCCCTTCAGGTTTACCGTAGATAAGATTACCGGTTTTACTTAATTTTTCGTTTTCATGATAAAATTTCCAAATCCCAGATCTTTTTCCATTTTTAAGTCTCCCAATTTCATTAATAGTACTTGAATCATAATATTCAGTATGTTTTTGAGCAAAAGTTAGAGTTGAAAATAACAATATCGTGACAATTACTAATGTTTTTCATGATTATAAGTCTTGAGTAGCATTATTTATAAGCTATCTACTAATTATTTTTTTAACAAGTAAAGACTCAAAAACTTCTGGGAATAATTCTTCTAAAATAATAATTTGTTCAGCATCAAAACGCAAACCATTTCTAAGATGGTAGGTTGCTTTTTCTATTTCTAATAATTGAAAATATAAACCAGCCAATCTAAACTCTATTTCGGCATTTTCTGGATAAAACTCTGCAGCTTGAATAAAATTAGATAAAGCAGCTTCCTGTTCTCCTAATTGAGATAGGATATCACCACGAATTAACCAAGTTTCAAGTTCGTAGTTGCCAAGTTCTAGAATGCGTTTGTAACCAAGCTCTGATTCTTCAAGGAAGTTTAGTCTATGGTTAATTTTTGCATAATATTTCCAGTATAATATGTTTTCGCTATCAATATTTATTGCTTTATTAATATAATATAAAGCTTTTTGATAATTTCTTTGCTTAGAATAGTACTTTGTAATTGCAATCCAACCTTTATCTAAAAGTGGGTCTTCATGTACTGTTTTGTAATAATACTGCACAGCTAAATCATTGTTGCCTAGTTTTTCATGACAGCTTGCAATGCGTAATAAAGCAAAAGATGTTGGATCTTCTAAGGATAATGTTATGCTGTAATTTTCTATGGCTTCATTATATCGTTTTAGCTTTTCTAAAACTTTGCCTTTCTCAATATAGGCTCCTATAAAAGTATCGTCAGATATAATGGCAAAATCGTATGCGCTTAATGCTTTCTCAAAGTCTTTTAACTCATAATATTGACGACCAAGTTGGTGCCATGCCACTTCGCAATATGGATTTTTGTCTAAATAAATATTAAGGTACTCAACGGCTTCTTCATTTTTATCTAAAAAATCGAAACAATAAACAATATTGTAAAGTGAAGCGTAATCTTCTGGGTTAGCTTCTAGGCACTTCATAAAATTATCTCTTGCCAAGTCAAATTGATCTAGAAATAAATATTCCATACCAATTAATGAATAAATATCAGAAATTTCTTCGGCAAGACTCAAAGCGCGTTTTAATACATCTATTGCTTCTTGGTGCTTATCTTCTTTCGACAAAATATTGGCTTTCTGTATGTAGATTTCATCGTTTGAAGGCTCTAAAACATATAGCTCGTTTAAAAGTGCGTTGGCTTTGGGTAAATCGTTTTCAAAAACAAAAATCTCAACTCTAAAAAGTTTTAAATTAGTAGAAGTTGGGTGTTGTTCTAGTCCAAGTTTGATAGCTTTTTTAGCAAGAGCAACCTTACCTTGATTAAGGTAGTGGTGAATAATATTTTCAAATTCATTAGAGTCAAAAAACAACACATTGTTTGTTTTAAGCATAGACTCAAATTTTGTTAGTGATTTGTTGCTACTTTCTTCTTCTTGGCTAAAATCCATAGGTTTTTATTAGCAATTCGATACAATAAAGGTAACGCTCAAAGCACTCTTTTTAAGGTTTTGCAGGTAAATGTTTTTAACAAAGTAATCAACAACGTTATAATGTTGTGTGTAATAATTTAGCTTGATGCTTGGTTACTAAAGGTTTAAAACGCTCTAATTGCTTTGTATTTCATTTAATAGGTCAATAATAATGCCACAGCCTTTAATAATTTCGGTGTCGCTTATGGTAAGTGGTGGTGTAATTCTAATAGCTTTAGGTTCAAACAATAACCAAAAAAGTATTAACCCATTGTCTTGAGCCTTTAAAACGAGTTTATTTACTACTTCTGCAGAAGATAAAATTGCAGCGAGCATAAGTCCTTTTCCTCTAATTTCTTTAATTAAAGGATGTTTTAAAAGCGATTTAATTAAGTGTTCCTTCTCTAAGGCTTGCGCCATTAAGTCACTTTCTGTTATTTCTTTTAATGTTGCTAGAGCAGAAGCTGCAATAACAGGATTACCACCAAAAGTTGTGATATGTCCTAGTTTAGGGTTGTCTTGTAGTGTATCCATTAATTCTGCCGAAGCTGTAAATGCACCAATTGGCAATCCGCCTCCAAGACCTTTTCCGGTAACTAAAATATCTGGTACACAATTGTAATTTTCAAAGCCAAATAATTTTCCTGTTCTACCAATTCCAGGTTGTATTTCATCTAAAATTAAAAGCGCTCCAACAGCATCGCATCTTTTTCTAATTTTTGTAAGATAATTGTCTTTAGGTTCTATAAAACCAGCACCTCCTTGAATGGTTTCTAGAATAACACAGGCCGTTTTTGTAGTAATATGTTTTAAATGTGGCTCGTAATTAAAGGTAATATGGCTAATGTCTGGTAATAAAGGCCTAAAAGGTGCCTTGCGTTCTTCGAAATCCATTAAACTTAAAGAGCCTAAAGTATTACCATGGTAGGCATTGTGTGCTGCAATAATTTGACTTCTTCCTGTGGCACGTCTCGCTAATTTTAAAGCGCCTTCAATAGCTTCTGTTCCCGAATTTACTAAGTATGTTTTTTCTAAAGGCTCAGGTAAATTATTAGCTAATAATTGGCATAAATCTACTGCTGGTTTCTGTATGTACTCACCATAAACCATTACATGTAAATAGTGGTCTACTTGGTTTTTTATTGCTGAAACAACTTTTGGGTGAGAATGCCCTAAACTACAAGCAGAAACGCCAGCAACAAAATCTAGATAAGCCTTCTTGTTTGTGTCGTAAATATAAGAGCCTTTAGCGTGAGAAATTTCTGTAGCTAAAGGATGTGGTGTGGTTTGCGATTGGTATTTTAAGAAATCTTCTTTCATTATTACTCCTTCTTTTTAAACGATTCGTTTAATATTGGTAAAGCTTCTTTTTTTAAGGTTTTTTTAGGCTTGCTTTGTTGTGGGTTTGCTCTTTTTATATCATCCCTAACTTGCTTAGTTGGAATTTGCCTGGATGCTTTTAAAGGCTTTTCATCTCTAGCATCTCCATAACGTATTTTAGGCTTACTTTCTATATCTGCTTGCGCTACACGGTTTAATAAGTCTTCATCAAAAAACTCTTCTTCTGGAACAGCAGGAGCCAAGCCTTTTATTGTTGGTAAATTTAGTGGAGGATCGTCTTTAAATAAATCTTCAACACTAGTAGGTCTTTTTTCTGCTCGCCAATCAAAATCTTTTAGCTTTTTTACGCCTTTTGGGATATCTTTTTCAGGATAGGTATTTGCTTCTGATGAGATGAGTCTTTTGTAGTAATAAATACCTCCTTCAGCAAAGTACATTTCAATATTTGCAGAGCGTGCTTTGTCTAAACCTACAAATTCATCGTTTTCATCTCTAATAACAAAAACCGATTCTGAATTTTTAAAAATATAAACTTGTTTTAACTGGTTCTCGTCGTCAAATAAGCCAACTAAACGTTTGCCTTTTATTTGGCTAAAATAATCTGCACTCAAAGTGTCTTTGCTTATAATAAAGGCATTTTCAAAAACAATTAACGAATCTAACTTCTCAGTCTCTGGATTAGATTTTATATAGATAGTATCTCCAGTAATTTGGTTCGTTAAATGCCAAAGAATAGGTCTTCTTTTTACAGAAAAAGCATCTCTTTTAGATAATCGAAAGAGATTAATAAGTTGTGTTAAACCAGTTTGATGGTTAACATGAATAGAATCGGATTTTCCACTTACATCAGACTTAAATAACTTGGCATTTCTATAGGCTCTAGTAATTCTATTATTTTCTTTTCCAGTAACCATTAAAGTATCAGAGTGAATGTATATAGAATCATTTTCTTGAACAGAAATGGCTAAAGCACGTTTTGTAACAAAAGCAGAATCTTTAGATTTATAGACTTCTGCATAGTGACCTTTAATAATACTTTTGTTAATAGTATCTGTTATTGTAATATTATTTGAGGCTGAAGCGAAATCACGATTTCTATCAAAAAACAAACTATCACCTTCAACAATACGATTATCATAATCTATTCTTGAGTTTTTTGTAAAGTAACCAGTATCATTGTTAGTATTGTAAAAACCACGTTCGCAATACACAGTACTCGTTTCGCCTACAATTTTTGAAGATCCAAACATGTAAGAGTGTCCAGTTTCAGAATAAAAATCGAGTTGATTAGTGGTTAAAACATATTCCGGATTAACCAATTTTACAGTTTTTAGAAAACGGTATTTCTTTTTAGACATATAATACCTACCAACTCTACTGGTTATAGTTCCAGAACTATCTCTTACTACTTTTCCATCCTCATTATAAAAGGCTTCTTGTTTAGCACGATCAAAAAAGAGCTGTTGTGTTGTTAGTACAGCACTAGGTTCTGTTAGTACCACATCACCTTTAGCGTAGGCAAGCTGAGTTTTACCACTGTATTCAGCATATTTGGCAATCATGGTTATGGTATCGCCTTGTATCATTTTTACATTTCCATAAGCCTCTACAAAGTTTTCTTTGCCATATAAAACAGCCTGGTCACAATACATATCTATACCATCGTGAAAAACATGAACCTGTCCTGAATCACTACGTGTTAAAATTCTTGCACCTGGATAGTTGACTTCATCTATCTCGCCAAAAGCACCAGAGTCTTTAATCTCTATGTTTTTAGGTTGTTGTGCATGACTATTAAAAAATAGTAAAATAAGTAAAAAGAGTGTAAATAGTTTTTTAAACATATAGTGTCCTTAATATAATGGAACAAAAATAACGATTATATTGAGTTAGCATTGACTATTAGCATAATTTTAATACCAAAACACTATTGTTAGTGTGTTTATTTTGAATCTAAAATTTTATAAAGTGTGTATTTAAAAATGCTCATATACAATTAAGGACAAAATAGCAGGCAGATTTACATATAATAAGACTAAAATAATAACACTAATTTTTTTTATTCAAAAAAAAGGCTAGATATTAACTGAATTATTTTCTTAAATCTATTTTTCAACTAAAGTCACAAGTAAACGACCGTTTGCTTTTAGTTATTGGACCAAGAACATACTCAGAATTTTTTAGTGTCATTTTATTCATTATTTAATCTTAAACAAAAACAAGATGAAATTTTTTTTACTAGTCGTAGTGTTTGCTTTTTTTGCAAGCTTTGCTACTGTTCAAACATTCAATCACTAGGCAGCTGCGAGAGACGCAGCCGGAGACCTCTTAGTTCAAGAGGACTTAGGTGTCAAGGTGAGAATCCTTTCGGGATCTAGTTCTGGAACAGAAGCGTTCGCAGAAACATTTAACGTAACTACAAACACAAATGGTGTTTTTGACCTAGCAATAGGAGATGGAACAAATGTGTCTGGAAGTTTATCAGGTTTAAATTGGGGAGTTGCAGATTACTTCATAGAAATTACTATCGATGAAGATGGCGGAATTGTATACCAAGTAGTAGGTGCTTCTAAATTAAGAGTTGTGCCAGTGGCAAAGACTTCTTTAAAATTCGAATAAAAAGTTGGTAACACAGATGTAATCCAGTTAGCAGTTACAGTAGCTAACAATACAGTATTAGATTTATGTGATGCTAACCAAGAATCTAGATTGCTTACTTTAGAGAATGCAAATTTAGATGGTAAATTAATAATTACTGAAGCAGCTATTGCTCAAAACACTGCAGATATTGCAACAGCAGAAGCAGATGCAATAGCATAGCAAATACGTATGCTGATGCTCAAGATGCAGCTCAAACAACTACATTATAAGGAGAAATTGCAGCAGCAGAAACAGCAGCTAACACGTATTCAGATGCAGTAGATACAGCACAAAACACAGCACAAGCAATAGTTGATGCAGATCATGTTTTTTTTGTGTTATTATATAGCCATAAAAAAACCTATCCATTTTAAGTGGATAGGTTTTTACTATTAAGTAAATAGTGTCTATTATCTAAAGATAGTTTGTTTTCTATCTGGACCAACAGAAACTATAGTAATAGGAATTTCTAATTCCTTTTCTAAAAAGTCTATATAATCGTTTAATGCTTTCGGGAGTTGTGAGTACTCTGTTATTTCAGTTAAATCCTCGCTCCAACCTTTAAAGTCTGTGTAAACAGGCTCTACATTCTCTGGCTCAATATTAAACGGTAAGTGTTCTATTGTTTTACCATTATACTTATAAGCTGTTGCCACTTTTAAGGTTTTAAAACCAGAAAGCACATCGCTCTTCATCATCATTAACTGTGTAACACCATTAACACGACAGGTATATTTTAAAGCAACAAGATCTAACCAACCACAACGTCTAGCACGACCTGTAACAGCACCAAATTCTTGACCAACTCTAGCCATTTCCTCACCATCTGCATCAAATAACTCAGTTGGAAAAGGTCCAGAACCTACACGTGTTGTATACGCTTTAAAGATACCAAATACTTCTTTTATTTGGTTTGGTGCAATACCTAGTCCTGTGCACGCTCCTGCAGCTGTTGTATTAGACGATGTCACAAATGGATACGTCCCAAAGTCTATATCTAAAAGAGAGCCTTGTGCGCCTTCTGCTAAAATGGTTTTACCATCATTTAGAGATTGGTGTAAATACGCCTCACTATCTATAAATTGTAATTCTTTTAAGCGTTCTATAGCATCAAAAAATTCGATTTCCATTTCTGCTAAATCGTATTGTACATCTACATTATAAAAAGCAATCATTGTTTCATGCTTGTTTGCTAAAGCTCTGTATTTTTCTTTCCAATTTGGCATTTCTAAATCACCAACGCGAATACCGTTTCTACCGGTTTTATCCATATACGTTGGACCTATACCTTTAAGTGTAGAGCCAATTTTTGCTTTACCTTTTGAAGCTTCACTTGCAGCATCTAATAAACGATGCGTTGGTAAGATTAAATGTGCTTTACGAGATACTATAAGCTTGGCTTTATAATCTATATCAAATTGATCTAAGCCTTCTAATTCTTTTATAAATACTACAGGATCGACTACTACGCCATTTCCAATAACATTCATTGATTCTTTATGAAAAATTCCAGAAGGAATTGTTCTAAGCACATGCTTTATGCCATCGAATTTAAGAGTGTGTCCAGCATTTGGACCACCTTGAAAGCGTGCAATAATATTGTATTTAGAGGTTAATACATCGACAATTTTTCCTTTGCCTTCGTCTCCCCATTGTAAACCTAGAAGTAAATCTACTGCCATTATAGTTGGTTGTTTTTAGTTGTTTTTTTTGTGTTTTTTGTTCCATAAAAGTAAAGCGAATGTGAATTGATTTTAATATCAAAAACCTCTTCAATAGTTTTTTTTATGGATTGTATTCGTGGATCGCAAAACTCGATAACTTCACCAGTATCTGTTAAAATAACATGGTCATGTTGCTTATCGAAATACGATTTTTCGTAATGCGATTGGATTTGCCCAAATTGGTGCTTTCTAACTAATCCACATGCTAAAAGTAATTCTATAGTATTGTAAAGTGTTGCGCGACTAACACGGTATTTTTTGTTCTTCATCTTTAGGTATAAAGACTCAATATCAAAATGTTCTTTATTATTGTATATTTCTTGAAGAATAGAGT
>NZ_JASJHV010000120.1:0-13465 GCF_037625555.1 Lacinutrix sp. | reverse complement strand
TTTACAAACCAATTAAATGTGGTTGTGCTTTCTTTTTCTTCTATGCTTCTCAATCTTCCATTAGAAACGTTTGTTAAACCTTTTGGAACGTTTACACTAATAAGCATGCTATCTACTTCATCGTACATATGGTCTTTATTTGGCCACCAAACACTTGCTCCTAAACCTTGGCAAGAAGAGGCTACAAAATGATTTCCGTTCTTGTCTTTTTCCCAAGAAATACCTCCATCCCAAGGTGCATTTACTGATTCTTTTGGTTTGCCTTCGTAAAAAGCGACAACGCTATTAGTATCACCAATTTTTTGATTTTCTAGAAGTGTTACAAAATGAGCATTACCATCATGTTTTATGTCTAATGTTTTACCGTTTTGTGTGACTTTAGTTAATTTTAAAGGTGGTTGTAAATCTATTTGCATCACTTGACGCGGTTTTAAAACTTTATATTGTATTGTGTTTTTTCCAGAGATTGTTTTTTCATCTGGATTAACTTTAATATCTAAATAATAATAGCTTAAATTCCACCATTCACGTTCTTGAGTAATACTGCCACGAAGTGTATCTTGTCTTGTGAAGTTGTTTTTTTCTTCAATTAAACCTTGTCCAAAAACAGAAGATGTTAAAAATAGTGTAAAAACAAAAAGTGTTATTCTCTTTATAATCATGGTTTGTAATTTTATTTAAAAGTACTAAAAATAAAAAAGACTGCTTCAAAAATGAAACAGTCTTTTATTACTTGTTTTATAATTGTTTCTTAGAAACAATATTTTTCTTCTACTTTTACTTTTTCTGCAATTTCAATTCTTAAATCTACAATATCTGGATAGTTAGCATATTTTGTAAAACGTTTAAGACCCATTAACATCATTCGTTGCTCGTCTCCTTCAGCAAAAGAAATAATACTTTCTTTTCCTTTTTCTTCAACAATATCTACAGCATGATATAAATATAATTTAGCCATTGCAATTTGAGCAGATTGTGCATCTTCACCAAAGCGTTTTGCATTTTTTTCTGTTCTTAATATTGCAGATTCTGCCATGTAGATTTCAATTAAGATATCTGCAGCCGCAATTAATAATTGTTGGTGGTCTTCTAATTTAGTACCATATTTTTGAACTGCTCCACCAGCAACCATTAAGAATGTCTTTTTCAGTTTCTTAATCATTTCTTTTTCTTCAGAAAATAATTCAGAATAATCTGGTGTATCAAAAGAAGGAATACCCATTAATTCATCTTGAACTTTTTGAGCAGGACCAAGTAGGTCAACATGACCTTTCATTGCTTTTTTAACTAACATACCAACAGATAACATTCTGTTAATTTCGTTGGTACCTTCATATATACGAGCAATACGAGCATCTCTCCAAGCAGATTCCATAGGCGTTTCTTCACTAAAGCCCATTCCTCCAAATATTTGGATACCTTCATCTGCACAATTTTGTACATCTTCAGAAACTGCTACTTTTAAAATAGAACATTCAATAGCATATTCTTCTACACCTTTAAGTTCTGCTTCTTGATGCGTATTTCCTGCAGCTTCGCGTAAAGCAATTCTATCTTCAATATTTTTTGCAGCTCTGTATGTTGCAGATTCACCAGCATAAGCACTTGCTGCCATCTCTGCTAATTTTATTTTTATAGCGCCAAATTCTGAGATAGGTGTTTTAAATTGTCTACGTTCGTTTGCATATTTTACAGCATACGTTAGGATACGGCGTTGCGAGTCTAAACAAGCAGCGGCTAATTTAATACGACCAACATTAAGTGCATTCATAGCTATTTTAAATCCTTCACCACGACTAGCTAACATATTCTCTACAGATACAACAGTATCATTAAAGAACACTTGACGTGTAGAACTCGCGCGAATACCTAATTTATGTTCTTCTTCACCTAATGTTATACCGTTTAGGTTTTCACCATCGTACTCTACTATAAAACCAGTAATGTTTTTATCGTCTTCTATTCGCGCAAAAACAATCATCAAACTACAGAAGCCTGCATTTGATATCCACATTTTTTGTCCGTTAATCTTATAAGATTTTCTATCTGCAGATAATTCAGCAGTAGTTTTTCCAGAGTTGGCATCAGATCCCGCTCCAGGTTCTGTTAAGCAATAGGCTCCAAACCATTCACCAGTTACTAATTTTGGTACGTATTTTTGTTTTTGCTCTTCTGTACCATATAATGTAATTGGCATTGTGCCAATTCCTGTATGTGCACCAAAAGCAGTACTAAAAGAACCTGTACCAGACGAAATATAGTCGCATGTTAAACATGTAGATACAAATCCCATTCCTAAACCATCATACGCTTCAGGAACAGCAACGCCTAAAAAACCAAGTTCTCCGGCTTTACGCATAACATCTTCTGTTAATGCATAGTCTTTAGCCTCAAAACGGGCTTTATGAGGAATGATTTCACGATTATTAAATTCCATAACTGCATCCTTCATCATTGTTTGTTCTTCTGAAAAATCTTCAGGAGTAAAAACATCTTCGCAATTTGTTTCTTTTACAAGAAACTGTCCACCTCTTAATAATTCTTTGTCTTTTGTTGCCATAACTATATTATAATCTTATTGTTCTTTTTTCTTTGTTTTTTGTCTTGATTCTAGTTAAGAAATTCAAATATTCCACAAGCACCTTGTCCTGTACCAACGCACATAGTTACTGCACCATATTTCCCTTTCATGTCACGCTTACGCATTTCATCAAAAAGTTGTACAGATAATTTAGCTCCTGTACATCCTAATGGGTGTCCTAAAGCAATAGCACCACCATTTACATTTATAATATCAGGATTCAAGTTTAATTCGCGAATAACTGCTAGAGATTGAGAAGCAAAGGCTTCATTTAATTCAATTAAAGATAATTCATCTTGTTTTAAACCGGCTTGTTTTAATGCTTTCGGAATAGCCTTCACTGGTCCAATTCCCATAATACGAGGCTCAACACCTGCAGCTGCATAATTGACCATTCTAGCCACTGGTTCAATATTTAATTCTTTAACCATTTCTTCACTCATAACCATAACAAAAGCAGCCCCATCACTCATTTGTGATGAGTTTCCAGCTGTAACGCTACCACCAGCAGCAAACACTGCACGTAATTTAGCTAAAGCTTCTTTGCTTGTTCCTGCACGAGGACCTTCATCTTTAATAACTGTATATGATTTTGTTGATTTCTTCCCATTGGCATCAATATAAGTTTGTTCAACTTCTATCGGTACAATTTGATCTTGAAAACGATCTTCTTTTAAAGCTCTTAAGGCTTTCATATGAGAATGGTATGCAAATTCATCTTGATCTTCACGAGATATTTTGAATTGGTTGGCTACTGCTTCTGCAGTATTTCCCATTCCCCAATAATAATCTTCGTGGCCACCTTTAACAATAGCATCATAATTCAATTCTGGTTTAAAGCCGGTCATTGGCACGCTACTCATACTTTCTGCTCCACCTGCGATAATACAATCTGCCATTCCAGCTTGAATTTTTGCTGTAGCTATACCGATAGTTTCTACTCCTGAAGAGCAAAAACGATTAACAGTCACTCCAGGAACATCAATCACTTCTAATCCCATTAAAGAGATTAAACGTGCCATATTTAATCCTTGAGCACCTTCAGGCATTGCGTTACCAACGATAACATCATCAATACGTTTTGGGTCTAGACCTGGCAATTCTTTCATCATAAATTTGATGGTTTCTGCTGCTAATTCATCTGTTCTTTTAAAGCGGAACACGCCTTTTGGAGCTTTACCAACTGCGGTTCTATATGCTTTTACTATATATGCTGTTTTCATTTTTGTTAGTTTCTTAAAGGTTTTCCTTTGGTTAACATGTGTTGAATTCTTTCTAAAGTCTTACGCTCTGTACAAAGCGAAAGGAAAGCTTCACGCTCGATATCTAATAGATATTGCTCACTTACTTTAATTGGTTCTGATAAATCACCACCAGCCATAACGTAAGCTAATTTGTTAGCGATTTTCATATCGTGTTCACTAATGTATTTAGAGTCTTTCATAGAATCTGTACCTACCATAAACATACCTAAAGCTTGCTTACCTAGAACAAGAACATCTGTTCTGTGAACAGGTTGAGTATAACCAGCTTCTGCTATTAATTTAGCATGTGCTTTTGCAGTTGCTATTTGGCGATCTTTATTGACCACTACCAAATCTTTTCCTTGTTGAATTAATCCTAAATCAAATGCTTCATAAGCCGAAGTAGACACTTTAGCCATACCTATAGTTAAGAAGTATTCTTGAAGTGTATTTAATTGCACATCACCTTTTCTAAAGGTATCAGATGCTCTCAATGCCATTTCCTTAGACCCACCACCACCAGGAATCACACCTACACCAAACTCAACGAGTCCCATATAAGTTTCTGCTGCTGCTACTATTTTATCTGCATGAAGTGAAATTTCACAACCACCACCAAGAGCCATTCCGTGAGGAGCAGAAATTGTTGGGATTGAAGAATAACGCATGCGCATCATTGTGTCTTGAAAATATTTAATTGCTGCGTTAAGCTCATCATATTCTTGTTCTGCAGCCATCATAAAAATCATTCCGATGTTTGCACCAACTGAGAAGTTTGGTCCTTGATTTCCAACAATTAATCCTTGGAAATCTTGTTCAGCCATATCAATAGCTTTATTTAATCCCGCTAAGACATCGCCTCCAATAGTGTTCATTTTAGATCGGAATTCTACATTAAGAATACCATCTCCTAAATCTTGAACAGATACTCCTGAGTTACTAAAAACTTCAGTTGTTTTTCTAATATTGTCTAAAATTATGAATGAATCTTGACCTGGGATTTTTTCTTGTGTTTTCTTCGGAATATCATAACAGTATGTAGCTCCATCTTGAATAGAGTAGAAGCTATCACTTCCAGATTCTAACATGTCATGAACCCAATCTGCAGGTGCTATACCTTCAGCTTTCATCATCTCAATTCCTTTTTCAACACCAATAGCATCCCAGATTTGGAAAGGACCATGTTCCCAACCAAAACCAGCTTTCATCGCATCGTCAATTTTGTAGAGTTCATTAGTGATTTCTGGAATACGATTAGAAACATAAGCGAACAATGCTGAAAAACTCTTTCTATAGAATTCTCCTGCTTTATCTTTTCCTTTTACTAATACTTTAAAACGATCTGCAACGCGATCAATAGTTTTTGTCAATTCTAAAGTCGCAAATTTTGCACGTTTAGCTTGACGGTATTCTAAAGTATTAAGATCTAAGGTTAATATTTCTGAAGACCCATTATCGTTTCTAACTTTTTTATAAAACCCTTGTCCAGTTTTACTCCCTAACCATTTGTTTTCCATCATAGAATTGATGAAACCTGGTAACTTAAAGAGTTCTAAACGTTCGTCATTTTTGCAATTGTCGTAAATTCCATTTGCAACATGAACTAAAGTATCTAAACCAACAACATCTACAGTTCTAAAGGTTGCTGATTTTGGGCGACCAATAACTGGTCCTGATAATTTATCAACTTCTTCTACTGTTAAATCTAATTCTTTAACAGCGTGAAATAGACTTTGAATACTGAAAATACCAATTCGATTTCCAATAAATGCAGGCGTATCCTTAGCTATAACAGATGTTTTTCCTAAGAATTGTTCTCCGTAACCATCTAAGAAATCTAAAACAGCTTGATCTGTTCTAGGACCAGGAATGATTTCAAATAATTTTAAGTAACGCGCAGGATTAAAGAAGTGGGTTCCACAGAAATGCTTCTGGAAATCGTCGCTTCGTCCTTCGCTCATAAACTTTATAGGAATACCAGAAGTGTTAGATGTAATTAGAGTGCCTGGTGTTCTATATTTTTCTAGTTTTTCGAAAACTTGTTGTTTTATGTCTAGTCTTTCTACTACAACTTCCATAATCCAATCTGCATCTTTTACTTTGGCGATGTCATCGTCTAGGTTTCCTGTAGTAATTCTACTAGCAAAAGAATTATGGTAGAGTGGTGCAGGTTTAGATTTTATTGAAGCAGTTAACGCCTCATTTACTAATCTATTTCTTACAACTTTGTTTTCTAAAGTTAAGCCTTTAGCTTTTTCTTTGTCGTTTAGTTCTCTAGGAACGATGTCTAATAATAAAACATCAACTCCTATATTGGCGAAGTGGCTAGCGATACCGCTTCCCATAATTCCTGAACCAATAATGGCTATTTTTTTTATTCTACGTTTGCTCATCTTATTTTAAAATGTGTTCTTTTTGGTTGTATATTTTCTTGTTTGAAATCAATTCGTTAATTGTATTTGTAACTTCTTGAAAATGTTTAAGTTTTTCTTCAGACACATGTTTTTTAATGGTATTGTTGAATGTTAAGACTCTTTCTCTTGAATATTCTCTTTTTTCCCTTCCAAAGTCTGTTAAATAAATAAGGACACCACGTCCATCTTCTGGATTTGGTTTACGTTCTATTAAACCAAGTTCGTCCATTTTTTTAAGAATACGAGATAGGCTAGTGGCTTCCATTCCCATAATAGGACCTAGGGAAGTAGAAGGTGTTCCATTTTCTGGATCAATACTTAATAAAGTAAAACCAGTTGCCATAGTAGTATCAAATTTGGCAGCTTCTTCGTTATACATTTTATTTACAGCTAACCATGTTGTACGTAGTAAATAGTCTATGGTTTTATCTTTCATCAAAATTTAAATTCTTTAAAGCAGAATTCAAATATAGTAAAAATTTATTATGCATGCATAGTAAATTAACAAAAACTATATACTAGAATTTTACACTAAACAGTCCACTTTGGTTTGACGGATTACACTTTAGAACAAAGTTACTAGAGTAATTTAAAAACGCCTCAATTTTTAAACAGTGTAATTTTGATTCATAATCTTTTAATCTTGAAAGCATACCTTTCGTTACTCTTTCTTCGTGTATTAAAGGAGCTAAATAAAGTACGAAAATCTTTTTGTCAGGATATTTTTCCTCTAATAATCTAATGTGGTCAGGAACTGACGCTCCTTCGGCAGACCATTGTTGTGATTTTGCTTTTATTGTTGTGAGTTCAACAACTATTATCATATTATCAATAAATAAAAGAATATCAGGAGAGCAATAGAGAGTACTTATTGGTTTACTTTTAAATTACGAACGATAAATTTTATCATAAAGTTCTTGATAAATCTCTTTTATTATTTTGCGTTTCATTTTCATGGTTGGTGTAAGGTGTCCACCATCTATAGACCACACTTCTGCTGTAAGTTCAAAACGTTTTATTTGTTCCCATTTTCCAAATTTCTTGTTGTATGTGTCTACTTCACGCTGAATACGATTTATAATTTCTTGAGAGTTTACTATTTCTTGACCAGATTTACCTATGTTTTTCTTTTTTCTATCTATCCATTCTTGTATAAATTCGAAGTTAGGCTGAATAATTGCAGCAGGCATTTTTTCGCCTTCACCAACAACCATTATTTGTTCTATAAATCTTGATTGTTTTAATTCGTTTTCTAAAAGTGTTGGTATTACATATTTTCCACCAGAGGTTTTAAACATTTCTTTTTTTCTACCAGTAATTTTAAGAAAACCATCTTCATCTAATTCTCCTTTATCTCCTGTATGAAAATACTCACCAGTCATTACACTTGCTGTTTTCTCTGGGTCTTTAAAATAGCCCATCATTACGTTTCTTCCTTTTATAAGGATTTCACCATCTTCTGCAATTTTAACTTCTATGCCATCTATTGGTTTGCCTACTGTTCCTACTTTAAAATGCTGGTCTTTATACATTTCTACAGAAACTACAGGAGATGTTTCTGTTAAGCCATATCCTTGCATTACTTGCATTCCAGCAGCACAAAAAATTCTTGATAGTCTTGTCTGTAATGGTGCAGAGCCAGAAACCATAGTAGTTAGTTCACCACCAAGAGCCTCTCTCCATTTACTAAAAATAAGTTTGTTTGCTATTTTTAATTTAAATTCATACCAAGCACCATTTCTTCCGTAAGGTTCCCATTCTTCACCTAATGCAATAGCCCAATGAAATAATTGGCTTTTAATTCCTGTTAATTCAGTACCTTTTGCATAAATTTTATCATAAACCTTTTCTAAGAGTCTTGGTACAACACTCATTAAATTTGGTTTTATTTCTTTGGCATTTTCTCCAATTTTATCTATGCCTTCTGCATAATAAATAGAGACTCCAGCATGTTGGTAGATATAGATTAGAACGCGTTCGAAAATATGGCAAATAGGTAGAAAACTTAATACTTTTGGGTCTCCTTCTCCTAACGGTAAGCGTGGAATACTATTTAAGACATTACTTGTAATATTATCGTGAGATAACATAACACCTTTTGGTTTTCCTGTAGTTCCAGAGGTATATATTATTGTCGCTAATTCTTCTGGTTTTACTGCATCTTTTCTTGCTTCAACTTCTGGTTGTGTACTTGTATCTTTTCCAAGTTCAAATAATTCTGAATAATGCTTACAGCCTTCTATTTGATCAAAACTATACACTTCCTTAAGTTCCGTGTTTCCTTTAATCTTATTTACTTTTGCTAAAACTTCTTCATCACTTACAAAACAGTAAGTAGAGCCACTATGATTTAATACATACTCATAATCTTCTGAACAAATGGTTGGATATATAGGAACATTTTGTGCGCCTACTTGTAGAATTCCAATATCCATTATATTCCATTCGGTTCTATTTGTAGAGGATATAATTGCAATCTTATCGTGTTTGTTTACACCTAACTTTAGTAGTGCACGACTAACAGCATTTGCTTTATCTAAATACTCTTTAGTAGACATTGGTGTCCATTCTCCATCATATTTGGTAACTAATGCAGCTTCTAAATTATATTTTTCTACCTGATAATATGGAAAATCAAAAAGTCTTGTTATTTCTGTCATTTGAATAGTATAATATATCTATGCAAAATATGAAAATAATAAGGATTATCAAATAGGATATTAACAAAAGGCATTTATATTAATAAATGCCTTTTGTTAATATTAGTATTAAAGTGTTTTTAGTACTTTTCAACCCAAAGTCTAGCATTCAAAAAAGCTTCCAACCATGGCGACACTTCGTCTTTTCTGCCTTGAGGATAGTTTGCCCAGTTCCATTGGAATGTAGAACGTTCAATGTGTGGCATAGTAACCAGGTGTCTACCAGTTTTATCGCACAACATGGCTGTATTAAAATCTGAGCCATTTGGGTTATTTGGGTAGCCTTCATAGCCATACTTAGCTACAATATTGTATTGGCTTTCTGTTTTTAGTAAGTTAAATTTTCCTTCACCATGAGAAATCCAAACACCTAAAGTTGTGCCTTCTAAAGTTGATAGCATTACTGAATTGTTTTTTTGAATTGCAACCGAAGTAAAAGAACTCTCATGTTTTTTAGAGTCGTTATGAATCATTTTTCCATGATCATCATGTTCAGGATTTATTAAATCAAGTTCCATAAATAATTGGCAACCATTACAAATTCCTACAGAAAGTGTGTCTTCTCGATTAAAGAAATCATTAATCACTTTATTTGCTTTTTCATTGTATTTAATAGCTCCAGCCCAACCTTTAGCAGAGCCTAAAACATCTGAATTTGAGAATCCTCCTACAGCTCCTAAAAACTGAATATCTTTTAAAGTCTCACGTCCAGAGATTAAATCTGTCATGTGCACATCCTTAACATCAAAACCTGCTAAATACATAGCATTTGCCATTTCGCGTTCAGAGTTAGAACCCTTTTCACGAAGAATTGCTGCTTTCGGTTTTGTTTTTCCTAAAACTGGTAATTTTCCTGTAAAATGTTTTGGAAAAGTATAGTTTAAAGGCTGATTTTTATAATTTTCGTAGCGTGCTTCGGCTAAGTTGTTTGCAGTTTGTTTTTGATCAAGTAGAAAAGACGTTTTGTACCAAACATCTCTTAAACGAGAAACAGTCATTGTAAATACTTCCGTTCGGTTTATTATACTTAAAACATCACTTTCAGTAACTTTTCCAATATTAAAAAACTCAATGTTAGCATTCGTTAATACTGTTTCAATTGATGCATCTTTAGATTGAAAAACGATACCAGCATTTTCGCCAAATAATACTTTACAAGAATCTTTTTGGTTTAGCTCAGTAATGTCTAATTCGGCTCCAAGATTAATATCTGCAAAACAAAGCTCTAATAAAGTTGTTATTAAACCACCAGACGCTACATCATGACCAGCAATAATTTGTTCGTCTTTTATTAATTGCTGAATGGTGTTAAATACATTTTTCACAAAACCAGAATCGGTTACATTTGGTGCATCATTTCCAACTTTGTTTAAAATTTGAGCGAAAGAACTTCCTCCTAATTTAAAATCATCTTGAGAGATGTTTATATAGTAAATATCTCCAGCATTTTTATTAAAAACAGGTTCTATAACTTTAGAAATTGCATTACAATTTGCAGCTGCAGAAATCACAACTGTTCCAGGCGAAATAACTTCTTCGTTTGGATATTTTTGTTTCATTGATAGCGAATCTTTTCCTGTTGGTACATTGATTCCTAAATCTATAGCATATTCTGAAATTGCTTGTACTGCCTCGTATAATCGAGCATCTTCTCCTTCATTTTTACAAGGCCACATCCAGTTCGCAGATAGCGAAACAGAGTGTAATCCCTCTTTTAAAGGTGCCCAAATAATATTTGTTAATGCTTCTGTAATACTATTTCTACTACCTGCAACTGGATTAATTAATCCGGAAATAGGAGAGTGGCCAATAGAAGTAGCAATACCTTCTTTACCCTTATAATCTAAAGCCATAACACCAACATTATTTAAAGGAATTTGTAAAGGTCCAACACATTGTTGCTTAGCTACTTTTCCACCCACACAACGGTCTACTTTATTTGTTAACCAATCTTTACAAGCGACTGCTTCTAACTGGAGAACTTGATCTAAATAGTTATAAAATTCATCTGGATTGTATGAGATCTCACCATAATTTCTATCTAAAGTAATATCGTTTAAAATAGTTTTAGGAGAACTGCCAAACATGTCTTCTAATGCTAAATCCATTGGTTTATCTCCTTTAGTTTTAGACTCGAAAGTAAAACGATTGTTTCCAGTAACATCACCAACAGTATACATTGGTAAGCGTTCGCGTTCTGCAATTTTACTGAGAATTTCTAAATGTTTTTCTGCAATTACTAATCCCATGCGTTCTTGAGATTCGTTGCCAATAATTTCTTTTGCAGATAGTGTTGGGTCTCCAACAGGTAATGCATCTAAATCTATTTTTCCACCAGTATCTTCAACTAATTCAGATAAACAATTTAAATGTCCACCTGCACCATGATCATGTATAGAAACTATAAAGTTTTCTTCGCTCTCAACCATACCACGTACAGCATTAGCTGCTCGTTTTTGCATTTCTGGGTTAGAACGTTGTACAGCATTAAGCTCTATTCCAGATGCAAATTCACCTGTATCTGAACTAGATACAGCAGCTCCACCCATTCCAATTCTATAGTTTTCTCCTCCTAGAATTACAATTTTATCTCCAACTTGAGGCGTGTCTTTTAATGCTTGGTCTGCTTTCCCATAACCAATGCCTCCAGCTTGCATAATTACCTTATCGAAACCTAATTTTCTCGCATCTTGCTCGTGTTCAAAAGTTAAAACCGAACCACAAATTAATGGTTGACCAAACTTGTTTCCAAAATCTGAAGCACCATTACTCGCTTTAATTAAAATATCTACTGGTGTTTGGTATAACCAAGGACGTGCTACCATTTTCTGTTCCCAAGGTCTGTTTGCTTCTAGGCGTGAATATGAAGTCATGTAAACAGCTGTTCCTGCTAATGGTAAAGAACCTTTTCCACCAGCTAACCTGTCTCTAATTTCTCCTCCAGATCCAGTTGCTGCTCCATTAAATGGCTCTACTGTTGTTGGGAAATTGTGTGTTTCTGCTTTTATTGAGATTACAGATTCATACTCTTCAGTTTGGTAAAAATCTGCTTTGTCTGCTGTTTTAGGAGCAAACTGCTCTACTTTTGGGCCTTTAATAAAAGCCACATTATCTTTATATGCTGAAACAATATCATTAGGATGTTGTTTTGATGTTTCTTTTATTAACTTGAATAGTGATGATGGTTTTTCTTCACCATCAATTATAAAAGTTCCATTAAATATTTTATGGCGACAATGTTCTGAATTGACTTGAGAGAACCCAAAAACTTCAGAATCTGTTAACGGTCTTTCTATTTTCTTTGCAATACCTTCTAAATATTCTACTTCTTCAGCACTTAAAGCTAAACCTTCTTGTTCGTTAAAGGCAGAAATATTTTCAATATTTAAAATTGCTTCAGGTTGGATATTAATTGTAAAGGATTCTTGATTTAAGGTGCTAAATTTCTCTGAAATCATAGGATCGAAATCTTTAAAATCTACAGTGCAAGCTTTAAATTCTTCAATTCTAATAATGCTATCAATTCCCATGTTTTTTGTTATCTCAACAGCATTTGTACTCCATGGTGTTATCATTGCTGGACGAGGACCAATAAAAAAAGCGTCTAGAGACGCTGCATTTATTTTTGGTTGGTTTCCAAATAGCCATGTCAATTTTGATATGGTTTCTGTAGATAATTCTTTTGTTGCTTGAACAGCAAAGAGTTTACTGTTTTGGTTTCCGAAGAAATGAATCATTATTTATAAGGTTTGAAGTTATTTTTAAAAGAACAAATTTAAGTTTTTTTAAAGTAATATTGTTATTGAAATAACAAACTTAATTTTAGAGTTATCCACTAACTTTTAAACATAAAAAAAAGCGACACTAAGTAGTATCGCTTTTATATTATTTAAAAAAATTATGCTTTAATTAATTTTTTTGAGGTGCTTCCGTTTGGTGTTTCTAATTTTAATATGTAAACACCTTTATTTAATTGTGATACATTTATTTTTTTATTTGTTGGTGTAACGCTCCCATCAACTATTTTCTTTCCTAAAATATCATAAATTTCAAAACGTGTGTTTTGTTTTATTTCAATAGTTAAATAATTTCCTTTTATTGGATTTGGATATATTTTAAAATCATTTAATTGTATTTCACTTACACTCAAAGTTTGATTATGCGAACCTAAACCTGTACAAGTATCTTGTGGTAAAGTGTTCCATTCAGTTGCGTTATAAGTTGTGTTTGGGCTCGCTACTGTTTCTTTTCTTACTAAAGTTAAGTTTTGTGCAAAGTTTGCAGAATTTCCTTCTTCTCCAATAATATCGATTAACACGTTATTTTTAAATAAACCTATAGCATCATTGCCATTAAATCCTGTAATGGTATTGTTTACATAATCTTGTTGAGAAGGTTGACAGTTAGTGTTTAAAACGCTATTGACAATTACATAAACACCACTATTATTTATTGAAGCGCCAGCTGGAAAACTTACTGCGCTACCAAAATTATTTCCATTACTTGCTAGTTTTAATGTGTAATTAG
>NZ_JASJHV010000119.1:0-10987 GCF_037625555.1 Lacinutrix sp. | reverse complement strand
TCAAGACAAGGAGCTGGTAGAAAGCCTAAAGGACAAGAGCAAACCTTGATAGAGTCTTTAGACAATGGTATTGATATTAACCGCATTGTAGAAGTTCTTAAGGAACTATCCTATGGTGGGGATGTAAGAGCCTTACAGCTTTATTTAAACTACCGATTTGGTAAGCCGAAAGAAACAGTAGATATAACCCAATTTATAGAACAACCTTTATTTTTAGATGTTTCAGAAGACAACAGCTATACAGAAGATTCAGAAGCTATCCAAACGGATTAGAGTAGTTCAAGGAGGAACTTCAGCATCTAAGACCTTTGGCATATTAGCCATGCTTATAGACTACTCTATTAAACACCCTAAGACAGAAACTTCAGTAGTAGCAGAATCCATCCCCCACTTAAGACGTGGAGCAATACGAGACTTTAGAAAGATAATGCAGATGACTGGTCGCTGGTATGCAGAGCGATTCAATAGAACCTTACTTACTTATACCTTTGGCAATGGCTCAACAATAGAGTTCTTTAGTGCTGACTCAGAAGCTAAGCTAAGAGGTGCTAGACGAGACATCTGCTACATCAATGAAGCAAACAATATAGCTGGAGGCTTTGATTCCTATTTACAGTTAGCTGTAAGGACTTTAAAACATCTCTACATAGACTTCAATCCAAGTGCTGAGTTCTGGGCGCATACAGAGCTTAAAAACGATTCAGAGGCTGAGTGGTTAATTCTTACCTACAAAGACAATGAGGCAGCTCCTGAAGCTGCTATAAGCGAAATACTAAAGGCTAAGGTTAAAGCTGACAAAGGGAATGAGTATTGGGCTAATTGGTATCGTGTTTATGGAGAAGGTTTAACTGGCATCCTACAAGGGGCTGTATATACCAATTGGAAAGTAGGAAACTTTAAAGAAGTATCGAAGCCTATCTATGGGCAAGATTTTGGTTTTAGCAATGATCCTACAACATTAATAAAAACGTGTATTGATAGAGACAACAAGATAATCTATTTGCAAGAATGCTTCTACAAAAAATCATTGACTGCTAGTGAAATCTATATACTCAATAAAAAGTACGCTGGAAATAATTTAATAGTTGCAGACTCAGCAGACCCTAGACTAATTTCTTCTTTATCATCACAAGGCTGTAATATAGTTCCTACCATAAAAGGTCAGGGCAGCGTAATCTTTGGTATTAGCCTTTTACAAGACTATGATTTAATAGTCGACCCCAATAGCCTAGAACTAATAAACGAGCTTAAAAACTACGTCTGGCTAGAAAAGAAATCTCAAACGCCATGCGCTGGATATGATCATCTCTTAGATGCCTTGAGATATGCTGTCGCTTATCAATTAGTAAACCCAAACAGAGGCAGATACTTTGTACAATAACCAACTAAATAAATGAAAACATTATTAGAAATAGCATACGACAGACACGACATCTGGATTAAGACAGTAATTTCTTTTGGGTGTAATCCTTCAATGGCTGAGGATGTGGTTCAAGAGTTATATATACAGCTTTCACAAGATTTAAATAAAGGCATTGATTTTACATTCAAAGACGATGTAAACTATTTCTATTGCTATAAAGTTTTACGAGGCTTGTTTCTAACAATATGCAAAAAGCAGCGAAAGGTTAAAAAAATATATTTAGAAGAAATGAGAAGCGAGCCAAAACAAAACATACCCCCAGCAGTTGACGAAGTTAAGTATGCTAAAAATAAAGATCAAGTTGACAACGTGCTAGATAAAATGTTTTGGTATAACAAAAAAGTCTTTGAGATCGTTGCTTCTGGTAAAAGCATAGCTAAACTCAGCAGAGAAACTGGCATCTCTTACTACTCACTTTACAATACTTATACAAAAGCTAAAAAACACATAAAAAACAACGTATGAAAAATGAACCCCAAATAGATATTAACGACAGACATCTTAACTATCTAAAGAGTGTAATGCTTAGCCAATTACTATTAGAGGCTAACGATGAACTAAAAGGCTCTAATGCCTTTAAACAAAATGTAAAGCTGCAAGTAAACAAAACAAGCACAATCCTTGAGAGCGTTTATAAAGAAGGCTATAACGTAGTTTATCATAATAACCCTGAGATGTGTACTAATGTACTAAACAAAATCGATAGCTTAATTCACAAGATTAAAACAGCTTCTATTGATGAGCTAGTTATGATTGACGCTTTAGTCGATAACTACTTTGAAAACAAAGATGAGCTGGTTAAAACCCAAACAGCAGAGTTTGAAAAACTACAAGACTAATGAGACTAGGAGACATAATTTACTACATGACTTATTATACTGGCATTCATTGGCTAGTTAAAAAAATAAGCAAAGCATTAGGAAAAGACTGCGGTTGTGATAAACGTAGAGATAAGTGGAACAATATAAATTTAGACCTATGACAATAGAAGACAAAGAGGCTTGGGAAGGCTTTAAAGCAAATGTGATCAAAGAACTAACAGAAGAACAATTTAAGCTGTTGTGTGTTTTTCACGCTCGCTACTATAATCATCGCTATCATGAACCATGCTCATGCAAACCCTCTGAACTTAAAATGTGGATAGCTGACATAGACAGACTATACAATTCATAAAAATAATTTACTAAAAAAAACCTAAAAAGTTTATATAATAATATGGAACTTAAACTAAACATACCCAATAGTCTCAACGAGATAACACTAGGGCAATATCAAGAGTTTGAAAAATTAGATTTAACTAACGAATCTAAGGTGCATTTAAAGATGATTGAAATCTTTTGTAATGTGCCTGAAATAGTTGCTCGTAATATAAAAGCTACTGATGTTGCTGAAATATGTGGGATTATAAATAATATGTTTGAAACTAAACATCAGCTAATAAACAGCTTTGAATTAGAAGGTCAAGAGTATTCGTTTATTCCTAGCCTTCAAGATATGAGCTTCGGAGAATACATTGACTTAGACACGTTTATCGGAGACACCGAAAACCTACATAGAGCTATGAATGTGTTATACAGACCTATTGAATTAAAGCAAGGTAAAAGATACACACTTAAAGAGTACGATCCAGAATCAAACGAGATAGCTAAAGACTTTCCTTTAGATGCTGTATTAGGTGCGATTGTTTTTTTTTACAGTTTAGGGAAGGACTTGTCGCTAACTATGATGAACTCTTTGGACAAAGCCAATCAGGAGACTTTAGCGCAGCATCTAATTTCACATCCAAATACGGATGGTACAACAGCCTCTTTGCAATCTCTAACGGAGATATTACAAAGTTTGAAGATATCACTAAACTAGGAATGCATGAGTGTTTAACATTCTTAGCATACACGAAAGAAAAAAACGAAATAGAAGCAAGACAAATTAAAAGTAAATTCTAATGAGCCAAACTGGAATAAGAGGTTTCTACTTACTAACAGAAACAATAGAGCAACAGCTACTAAGCGATGTAAATGTTAACACAGTCACGACTGGGGATATATACGACATTGACTTGTCAAAGATGAGCATATTCCCTCTTAGCCACATAATCATAAACAATGTAATATCTCAAGAGTCAGTACTTACGTTTAACATTAGCGTATTAGCTATGGATGTTGTAGACGAAAGTAAGAAAGCGACTACAGATGTATTTAGAGGTAACAATGACGAACAAGACATTTTAAACACACAGCTTCAGGTAGTAAACAAATTAGTTAAAGTTCTTCGTAAGGGCAATTTATATAATGACCAATTTCAATTAGATGGGGATGCAAACTGTGAGCCTTTCTATGATCGTTTTTCTAATAAGGTTGCTGGTTGGACTGCAACTTTTAATGTGTTTGTAAATAACGACATCACAATATGTTAAACAAAGAAGTACAAACAGAGCTGAATAAGTTTGCCAAGTACGTTATCCAACAGTCAAGGTCAAGGCTAACAAAAGATAAAAAAGGCGGTGGGGATTTGTACAATAGTTTAGGGTATGATTTGACCGAAACTTCTAAGGGAGGTAATCTTAGTTTTAAAATGGAAGACTATGCAACTTTTCAAGACTTAGGGGTTAAAGGTAAATCATCAAGTTCTAAAGCACCAAAAAGTCCTTATAAGTTTGGAAGTGGGAGCGGTAAAAAAGGAGGTCTTACTAAGGGTATTGATAAATGGGTTCAACGAAAGGGAATACAATTTAGAGATAAAAAGAGTGGTAGATTTTTAAGCTATAAGAGTACTGCATTTATTATAACTAGAAGCATATATGAAACTGGAATGAAAGCTAGTATGTTTTTTACAACACCATTTGTAAGAGCCTTTAAACGATTACCAGACGAATTATTAGAGGCTTATTCCATAGGAATAGAAAAACAGATACAAGTAAATATAAACAAGAAATGAGCAATATAAACGTAAGAAGTCCATACTATATAACTACTGGAACTGTAACAGGCTTAAATAGTACAGCAATAGAAATCTACATATATACTGGTGCAAGGATAACTGATAGACCATCGACACCTACTTATAACCTTGAAGGGTTTGCAGTTAACAACGAAGTTACATTTGAGATAGGAGAACTTGTAAAAGACTATGTTTCTCAAACATTTGATGGAACTTATGCTACTGGTATTCTTTGGGTAGACTATAGAACAACTCGGACTATAAACGGAGTAGCTGAAACAATAAGTGGTTATACTTACCGAAAAGCATTTAATGGCTATGGGTATTTTGAAGATGGTGCTAACCCACAAAACAATAGCGCTGTTTATATAAGTAATGACATTATTTTAAAGCTAGATGATTCTCCAGTAGTTCTTGGTGTTGACAATTCTATAACTGCTTCAGTAGCATATTTATTAAACGGAGAAATTGTTAGAACTATTAATTTAACTCAAAGCTCATTAAGTAGTGGGCAAATTAGGTATGTAACAAATGGAGTTAATGGAGCTGATTCTTTTGAGGACAGAGTTGTTTTTGATGGTGGTTCTTTTGAAAATAATATCTGTATTCAAGGATTAGAAGACGAGTTTATTTTAATGGACTGTGATTCTATACACGTTACATATTCAGATGGTGTATCAACTAGAGTTAAGATTTTAAAAGTGCAAAACGTTGAGGAATGTAAATACGAACCTTATAAAGTAACGTTTGTAAATAAGTTTGGTGCTTTACAAGATATCTGGTTTTTTAAGAGAAGTAATAAAACACTAACAACAAAAAAAGAATCTTTTAAAAGAAACATAGTTAGTGGAGCAAGTTATTCAATAAACAAGCACCAAGATACAATACTAACTAAGCAAGGAAGTGAGAAGATTACATTAAATACGGGATATTATCCAGAAGATTATAACGAGGTATTTAAACAACTCGAACTAAGTGAGGAGTGCTGGATAGAAATAGACTTTAAGACATTACCTATAAACATCGATTCAACAAGTTTAGCATATAAAACTCAATTAAACGACAAGATAATAAACTACACTATAGAGGTCGAGTTTGCCAACAACACAATAAACGATATTAGATAGATGCAGATAATAGAGTTATATATACGGAGTCAGTTCTTAGCTAAAGGGATTGCTAGTGCTACAACTACAAACAAATTAGTAGATGCCTCAGCAGATTTCATAATTTTAATAGCAGTTGGGGATGTCGTAGAAAACACAACAGACAACACTACTGCAAAGATAACAGCTATTGACTCAGCTACTGAAGTAACGCTTGATAATGATATAATGGCAAGTGGAGAGATATATCGTATATATACTGACTACGTTAAGATGGATTTATTTAAAGATGAAAGCGTAAGCATTTCTGATAGCATACAAGATGTTAGAGATATATCTAAGATATTCACAACATTCTCACAACAGTTTAACTTGCCAGCTTCTAAAAATAATAACAAGTTTTTTAAACAGTATCAAGATACTGATGTTCTAAATAGTTTTGATGCAAGGTATAAAGTAGATGCAATAATTAAATTAAACGGAGTTGATTTTAGAAAAGGTAAGATTAGATTAAACACAGTTGACTTAAAAGATAATAAGGCTTATTCTTATAAGGTTGTCTTCTTTGGGGATATAGTAGAGCTAAAGGATTTAATGAAAGACGATGATTTAAGTTCTTTGCCATTTCCAGATAGTTTAAATTTTACTTATGACGACGCAACTGTTTTAGCTAAGTTTCAAAGTCCATTAGATTTAGATGTAGCGTTTCCTCTTGTAACACATAGCAAATACTTTAATATAAACTCAAACGGAAAGTATCAAAGTGGAACTGATAGCCTAGTTTATACAGACTTAAAACCAGCTCTAAGAACTAGAAAGATAATAGATGCGATAGAGTTAAAGTATAATCTCACATTTAGCAATGACTTTTTTAATTCCTTTGATTTTAGAAAAATGTATATGTTACTTCATAGAGCCTCTGGTTTTGTAAGTAATGCTTTGACTACTGGTGCTTTATTAACTATTACAAATAGCTTTAATAATGACTTAACTTTAACATCTGGTAATGATATGAGACCTTTGGGTTCTGTTGGTGGGTTTTTTGATTTTACATACACTATAACACTATCAGCAGCTACACCTGTAACAGTAAGAATTACGGGCTCAAATGGGTATCTTTTTGCAGAACAAGAATTTAGTAGTGTTGGGGTTAATACTTTAATATTTGACACCTATTGGGGTGCTTTGTCAGAAGATATGTTTTTTACTGTTATATCTGAAAACACCTTAACAATAGCAAGCCAATCTTTAAGTGTTGTATATAGTACACAAAATTTTAACACAACAAGTGCGGCTTATGACTTTCCATCTTCCTCAATACAAAACTTTTTTATTGTGTCTCGTCAAGTGCCTCAAATGAAGGTTATAGACTTTATGACGTCTTTGTTTAAAATGTTTAATCTAACAGCATACAAAGAAAATGGTATCATAGTGGTTAGGTCATTACAAGATTACTATAACGCTGGAAAGACTTACAACATCACAGAGTTTGTAGACGTAGATAAATCAAGCATAGGAAAACTACTGCAATTTAAACAGATAGATTTTAAATTTAAAAGCAAAGAATACTTTTTAGTAAAAGCATCTGACGAAATTCAAGATGATAACTTTGGTAATATTAATCCAATTGATACCGAATTTGATGGAAAGCCTTACAATATAGAAGTAGACTTTGAAAAGATGATGTACGAGCGTTTAAGCGATGGAGGTACATTGACTAATGTAACACAAGGCTCTTTGTTAGATAGTAGCTTAGAACCTGCTATAGGAGCTCCCCTTTTATTGTATTGTAGAAATACAAACGCTGACGAGGCTATATTTTGGAATGAAACAATAGAAATAACAAATTATAAACGACCATCTAACTCTAATGTAGGGACTTTTTCTAGTTCTGGTAATACTTTAAATTTTGGTGGAGAGATGGATGAAAATAGTTTACTGTACAATCCAAACTCTTTATTTCAAAAAAATTATATAAACTATATAGCTAGCATATTCGATAAACAAGCAAGAAAGACTAAGGTAACTGCTTACCTACCTTTAAGAATACTATTAAAATACAATTTAAATGATACGTTTATAATAGCAAATAAAAGCTATAGAATAAACACTATAAAAACAAATCTACTAACAAACAAAACAGAGTTGGAATTGTTTAACCTTTTCACGAGTTCAATAGACCAACAAAATCGTATTAATATAAGTTTACCAAGAATGGCTGACTTTGAGACTACTGCTATTGCTGCAACAACAGTAGACACAAGCTGGACTGCTGTAAGTGGTGTTATAAGATACTGGCTTTATGTTGATGACCAATTAGCACAAAAACAATCTACTACAACTTATCAGTTTACAAGTTTAGAATCTGGTGTAACTTACAAATTAAGCGGTCAAGTTGAATACGCCAATAATATATTTAGCCAACTTCAAGATATAATAGTAACAACTACGTAATGATAAAATTAATACTAGAGAGTTTAAAATACGCTAATGGAGAAACGGAATCAATCCGTATAGCACAAGGGAAGCACAAGCTACCTAGCACACTAAAAGAAGGATATAAAGCACTTAAACAAGAGATACAATGGCTAAAATAGAGAAAACAATAATAATAAAAGCTGACACTAGTGATGTTAACAAGAAGCTAAAAGGTCTTGATAAACAAGTTGAAAAAACAACTACAACAGCTAAGAATTCTGGCAAAGGTTTAAGCGGTGCTTTTAGTGGAATGGGAGCTGCTATTAAGGCAACTATACCATCACTTGCAGCACTTAAGACAGCTTTAATTTCTACTGGGATAGGTGCTATCGTTGTGGCGGTTGGAGCTTTTGTATCAGTATTAAAAAAAGCTAACGATTTAGGTGCAGAATTTTCTAAAGGCTTAAGTACGCTTAGAGCTGTTACTGGTAATACAGCTGATGAATTATTGGTACTTAACAATCAAGCTAAACAGCTAGGTTCAACAACACAGTTTACTGCTATTGAGGTTGTAGGATTACAGACAGAATTAGCTAAGTTAGGTTTTACTATTAAAGATATTAAAAACTCAACTCCAGCAATATTAGATTTAGCAGCATCTTTAGAGATTGATTTAGCTAGTGCTGCTGAATTTGCTGGTTCTGTTGTTAGGTCATTTGGCTTAACTACTGAAGATACTCAAAAAGTTGTTGATGTAATGGCTAAGAGTACGTCTTCTTCTGCGTTAAATTTTGATGCATTAAGAGAAAGTTTAAAAGTGGTTGCACCAGTAGCAAGAGCAACTGGAGTAAGTATTGAGCAAACTGCTGCCTATCTTGGAGTGTTAGCTAATAATGGTTTAAAGGGGAGTGTAGCTGGAACTGGTTTATCAAAGTCATTTATTGAATTAAACAAAAAAGGCATTGATATTAACGATGCTTTTAAAATGGTTACTGATTCATCTAACGGACTAGGCACAGCTATTGAATTAGTTGGAGTTGTAGGTGCAAAATCTTTTTTATCGTTAGCTGAAGGAACTGAAGACATTGAAGAATTAAAAGTAGCGTTTGAAAATGCGGAAGGTGCTGCAAAATCAATGGCAGAGATTCGACTTGATAACCTTGAAGGAGACACAACAAAATTATCTTCTGCTTGGGATGGTTTATTATTAAATATAGAAGATGGAGATGGAATTTTAAATAAAATATCTAGGGGGGGAGTTAAAAACCTTACTAAAACTGTTGGTATATTAACTAACGCAGTAGAATTAGCTGGTTTTGCATTAGATTATTATTTTGGAAATTCTAAAAGTCTTGGAGAACAAGAATCTGGTTTATCAAAGAGAGCTGCTAGTCTAGGTTTTTTTGTAGGCTCAATGAAAATAATATTTGCTAAGTTTAAATTGTTTTTATCAGATATTCCAATTATTGGTAAAAGCATAGATTCTGGCAAAGCTAAGGCATCATTAGACGAAGCTGTTAGAATGGTAAGTTTTGCAAATAAAAAGTTGAAACAAATATCAGCCATAGACGAAAAAGGTGCTAAAAAAGGTGCTTTTTGGCAAGAATGGAAAAAAAGCCGAATTGTAAAATCAGAGAAAGAACTTGCAAAATCATTAGAAGCTGTTGAAAATGACAAAAAAGATAAAAGAAAACAAGAAACAGAAGACGAAAAAGCAGCAAGAGAGAAATCAGAGAAAGAATCAGCAGCAGCATTAGAGAAATCAGAGAAAGAACTTGCAAACATAATAAATAAAACTAAAAAATCTGCTGAAGACTTAGAAGATGAAAGTGAATTAGAAAAAGCTCAAAGAAAAAGAGAAAGAGCATTAAAAGAATTAGAAGATGTTAAATTAGATGTAACAAAAAAAGCAGAAGCTAAAATAGCAATAAATAAATATTACAATGATTTAGAAATAGTAGCAAGACAAAAAGACACAGATGCAAGAAAGGTAATACAAGACAAAATAGATAAAGAAAATAGTGTTAAAAGGGTTGAAGAATTAGAACTACAAAAAGACTTTGAAGAACTCTCATTTCAAGAACAAAGAGATTTACTAAAAGAACGTGAAGCAGCATTATTATTAGATAAGGTATTTTTTAAATCACTTACAAACGAACAACTTTTAGAGTTAGAAAAATCTTATTCGGATGCTTCTGTTGATATAGCTAAAAAAGAAAGTGATGCTAAACAACAAGCGTTAAATTCTTACGCTGGTGCGTTAAGTAGCATCTCTGGAGTTATAGGTCAAGAAACACAAGCTGGTAAAGCTATTGCGATTGCATCTTCTTTAGTTAATACTTATGCAGCTATTTCTGGACAGTTAAAGGCTTTTTCTGGAATACCAGTCCCAGGCTATGCTATTGCTCAAGCAATTGCTACTGGAGTCGTAGGTTTTGCAAATGTTAAAAAGATTGCAAGCGTTAAAATACCAAACAGTAAAGGCGGCGGCGGTGGTGCTGGAGCTGGAAGCCTTCCAAGTGCTGGAGCTGCTTCACAACCCCCTTCATTTAACATAGTAGGTGCAAGCGAATCTAGTCAGTTAGCTGATGCAATCGGGGGACAATCACAGCAACCAATTCAGACATATGTCGTAGCTAATGACGTTACAACAGCCCAAAGTCTACAGAATAACATTGTTGAAGGAGCTACAATAGGATAAAATGCAAAATAAATTAAAAACATTTATATATAATTATGAGAATAGTTGAATTAATACTAGACGAAGATCAAGAAATAGGTGTTGAAGCTATTAGCGTAGTGGAAAACCCAGCTATTGAGGAAGATTTTGTAGCCTTAAAAAGCCAAGAGTTTAAACTTGCAGAGGTAGATAAAGAAAGAAGAATACTAATGGGTGCTTTATTGATACCTAACAAGCCTATTTATCGTAAGAATGGAGAAGATGAGTACTATATATATTTCTCAAAAGATACTGTCTTAAAAGCCTCCCAGATGTATTTGATGCAAGGCAATCAAAACAACGCTACAATGGAGCATCAGTACGAAATAAACGGACTTAGCCTAGTAGAATCTTGGATTGTAGAGGATAAAGTTCACGATAAGA
>NZ_JASJHV010000118.1:0-2736 GCF_037625555.1 Lacinutrix sp. | reverse complement strand
TGGTGGATAAGAATAAGCGGGTAACGCGACTCGAACGCGCGACATCGACCTTGGCAAGGTCGCGCTCTACCACTGAGCTATACCCGCTTCATTAATAGATAGTCTATAGAAAAAAAGAAATACTGTCAACTGCATTTTCCTTGATATCCTATTACTAATTAATTAAATCCTATTCAATTTTTAAGTATATGAATAGGATTTAATAATTCAACTGATTTCTAAATAACGAAATTGTTAAAAGCTGCAGTAACAATAACTAATCCAAACCAAAGGCCACAGCTAGCGTAGACTAGACTCTTTGATTTTTCCCATTCACCAGGTGAAACTAGGATAACTGGAACGCCAATAACTAAAACGAAAGATAACAGTATAAGAGCACTAACAAGTAATTGGATAATAGTAACCATGTTTGTTTCCTCAAATATGAAATTTGGCTTTAAAATTGTGCTTACTTGTATGGATATTTGTTTAAGCTCAACACTGTATCCTCATAACTTGACAAGGTAAGCATTTCTCTACTACATGTTATACTATTGCTACTTGTTTTTTGCAATTACTTAATAAATTAAAAAAAAAGTTATAGTTATATTTTTAGAAAAAATTGTATTTAAGTGCTCTTATTATGATTTTAAATATTATTGATATGTTTATCTGAATGTACTTGTAACTAAACGTCACAAGGTTATCAATCACATTTAGAAGTAAAACTTTTTTTTGATTTAGTTGTTATTTTACATTGTTATCTTATTTCAGTTTTTACTTCGTTAATTATTTCTCCATAACACTTATACGTAAAACCGATAGAAATTATGATATTACAGTTAACAGTAAACTTTGACTATTTTTTTTATGCTTCGTAATTGTATCTAATCTTGAATATCTATCCTTCTTAGCATAAATTGTTTTTTATGCATTTTTTTTATTTGATTAAACATGTGATTCTAGCTTGGTTTTGTTAATAATTTAGTTTTTTACTTCTGGTAGTAGATATTTTTATGTATATGCAAAGTCCATTTATGACTTTTTAATATTTAAACTTCTAATAATTCATAATTAATAATTTAATTATGAAGAAACCTTTCATTGTCTTATTATTTACATAGGAAAAAGGAAACAAATTTGCTCATTAAACAATTGCACTGTGTCTAAAAATAAATATTACTTAATTAATCCGATAATAAAGTTTATTATAAAGTATGTATAAGGTAACTAATCATTATTTGTTGCCTTTGTTTATTTTATCACATTTGATATACAAAACTTTTCCTTACAGAGAGGTCAAAAAAATATGGAAGGAACTTTACTGTTAGCTAAATTGCCTGAAGCGTACGCAATCTTTAAACCTATTATTGACGTTGCTCCAGTAATCCCAGTGTTTTTCTTGCTTTTAGCTTTTGTTTGGCAAGCTGCTGTTGGATTTAGATAATTAAGAATTTTGCTGCATTATAGAGTTTTATCTTTTTATGCAGCAAAACATTTATATTAATAATTGAATATCGTCCACTTTAGCTTTATTAAATTTATATATTTTTTATTTGAATCTTAGGTTGTTTGGTACTCTGTATTATCATATATAATATGAAATATGTTGTATATTGCTTTTCATAGCATTAAAAAAAACTACAAAAAAATAAATATTATGATAGAACCATTATTATTTGGTATTGTTCTAGGGTTAATCCCAGTAACTTTAGCAGGTTTATTCGTTGCTGCATATCTACAATATAGAAGAGGAAACCAGTTTGGTTTATAAATATTGCTAGTATTCTGTTATAGAATAAAAAAAGCAATTTGCTTTAATTACTCATTTATTTTTAAATGTTGAGTATTTAGAGCAAATTGTTTTCTTTTTATTACCAGCTTGATTTAGTTACACCGGGTAATAAGCAAGCATGTGACATTTCTCTTAGGACATGTCTAGAAAGGCCGAAGTCTCTATAATATCCACGACTTCTTCCTGTTAGCCAGCATCTATTTCTGTGTCGACACGGTGCAGAATTATTGGGTAACTTTTCTAATTTCGCATATAATGCTAACTTAGATTCATAAGTTTCGGCTCCTTTCAATAATTCTTTTATTTCCTTTCTTTTTTTTCCATATTTGTTTATAAGTCTTTCGCGTTTCTTCTCACGCTCTATCATGTTCTTTTTTGCCATGTTTTTTTTATTTATTTTTTATAATATTCACACTCAATCACAAATGTTGAAAATAACATTGATGATAATTATGTTACAACAACTATGTACAAGGATTCAAGTAGAACTTTACTTGAATCCTTGTGAAGTTAACATTTAATAATTAAGTATTAACCAAATTTACCAGTAGTAGATGCTATCACGAAGGCTGCATAAGTAAATATATATCCAACCGTAAAGTGTATTAGTCCTACAAGTCTAGCTTGAACAATTGATAAAGCCACAGGCTTGTCTTTCCATCTTACTAAGTTCGCAAGCGGAGTTCTTTCATGTGCCCAAACAAGAGTTTCAATTAATTCTTGCCAATATCCTCTCCATGAGATTAAGAACATGAATCCAGTAGCCCAGATCAGATGTCCGAATAGGAACATCCAAGACCATACTGATAGACTGTTCATACCAAATGGATTATAACCATTGATAAGAGGTGACGAGTTTAACCATAGATAATCTCTTAGCCATCCCATAATATATGTTGATGACTCGTTAAATTGTCCAGCGTTACCTTGCCATATAGTTACATGTTTCCAATGCCAATAGA
>NZ_JASJHV010000117.1:0-2746 GCF_037625555.1 Lacinutrix sp. | reverse complement strand
TTCATAATAAAAGAGTATAATTTTAAGATGTACAAATTTACGAAAAACTAAGCAGATTCGTTATTAACAAGCAGTATAAAATACTATTGAAAAATTTTACTTTAAGATAGCAGAATTTGAAAATATGTCTTATTTTTGCTTTATAAATTATTAAAAATAGTATAATGTTAGATTTTTCTCAATTTTCAGGTTTGGTTTTATTCATGTTTGTTTTTACAGCTGGTTTCTGGTTGTTAATATTTTTATTAACATTTGTAGTACCTTATTGGATTGGTGGAACTATCTGGGAAAATTTAAAATTAAAAAAAGAAGCAAAGCAAGCTGCCGAGGGAAAGTAGTTTTCTTAAAATATATTTTATAAAAAAAAACTCGTCCAAGAAATTGGACGAGTTTTTTTATGGGTTTAATTGCGAGGCTATTATTTATTGATAGGTATCCTTCTTATATTTCATTTAATAATTGCCATTGTAGGTTTACGAAGTATCATCCTAGGTATAATGAGTTTGCCAAATCACACAAAAAAAAAGTGATTTGTAATTATGGTAACAAAAAGACAGTCTGTAAAGTTCGCTCGAACATCAAAAAAATCAACCTTCAAATTCTTCTCCACCGCCATTTTCTCTTCCACCATTTTGTTGTTTTTTTTGTTGATTAAATCTGTAGGTGAAGTTTAAAGATATTTGACGCATTCTCCATTGAAAAGTTTGATCCGAGATATTTGTAGGGGCAGCTCTATTTGGTGTATAGTTTACAGTGTTACTTTTTCTTGAATTAAATACATCACTTATATTTAAAACCAAAGTTCCTTTCTCTTTTAAAATATCTTTGCTGAACGCTAAGTTTGCTGAGAAAATTCCTTCACTTACATTTTGTGCACTTTCGCTTGGACCTCGATAGGATAATCTAGTTTGCCATTCTATTTTATAAGGTAAAGTCACTCTAGCGTTAAAACGAGCTCTCCAGCTTGTGTTGCTATTACTTAAATCTTCTGTAATTGTATTCGTAGTATTTGACGTTGGATCTAAGAAATCATAGGTGTAAATCCCTGCTGTTTTAGAGTTGAATAAATTAAAACTTCCGTCGAACTTTACTATTTTAGTTGCATTATAATTGGCTGTAAATTCAAGTCCATATCTATCTTCTGATGCTAAATTGATAGGTTCTCTTATTAATACAGATTCGTCATTACCATTAATTTCTCTAATTTCTTGCCTAGTAACTCTACTAATATTATTTGTAGAATGTTGATAATAAATAGAGGAGTTTAAAGTTAATTTACCAATTCGGTTTAAGTATCCCAAATCGAAAGAGTTTGTAAAAGTTGGTATTAAAGCTGGATTTCCTTTAAAAATAATATTCTGACTATTTCTTGATTCAAACGGGTTTAAATACCAAAAACGTGCTCTTCTTATACGTCTACTGTACCCTAAAGTAAAGCTTTGTTTTTCTGTTGCTTCATAACCAATATTTACTGTTGGAAATAACTCTGTATAACTAAAATCGTTGTTTTCATTAGAATTTAACAACCGAACCTTCACATCTGTAGTTTCCAAACGCAGCCCTAGCAATAAAGAAAGTTTGTTAAATTTATTTCCATATTGTGTGTAAAATGCGTGAATATTTTGACCAAATTCTAAGTTATTTGATGGGTCGAAATTTGGATCTGAAACTGGCGTAACTAAAAAATCTGAAGTTAAATCTTGAAAATCTCCTCGATAGCCTGCTTCAAATTGAGCATCTTCGCCAATTGGTAAAATATAATCTGCTTGTAGTAAGGTGTTTTTTGATGATTCGTTTGTAATGTTAGTTTCGTCTGTAAAACCTGTTTCTATATTGATCGCTTCTTCATCTTCTTTACTATCACTATACTGAAGGTCTAGCGTTAATTTATGACCGTTTTTATTAAAGTTATTTGTATAATTTAAAGAATATTGAACTGTTTCGTCATTAGAATCTTCATTTTGAATTCTAATTGCACTATTAGTAATAAGATTATTGGCATTAAATTCTTGAATGTTATTTTCTGATAAATCCCCACCTTTGGTATGTGTATAAAAAACGACTCCTGTTATAGAACTTTCTTTCGTTAGAAAATATTCTAAACCCATACTAGCGTTAAAACTATTTCTTTTTCGTGCCCATTGCCTATCTTCTATCCTGGAACTTGTAACCACACCATTAGTAAGATTTCTTAAATCAGTGTAAGAGTTTCCTGGCCCGTTTCTATAATTATATCCGAAGTTAGAGAAAAGGTTCGTTTTTATACCTCTTTGATTTAAATTGGTTGCTAATTGTAATTGATCTGGATTTCCAACAGTAGTATTTATAGAAGCATTAAAGCCTAAAGCTTTTCCTTTTCTTAGAATAATATTTAAAATCCCTGCAGTTCCTTCTGCATCATACCTTGCAGATGGTGAGGTAATTACTTCGACTCTCTCAATAGCGTCTGCCGGTAATTGTCTTAGTGCTTCTGCACCGCTTAAACCTACTAAAGCAGAAGGTTTACCGTCAATTAAAATACGAACGTTTTCATTTCCCCTTAAGCTTACATTTCCTTCTACATCTACATTTACAGAAGGCACATTGTCTAGAACATCCGAAGCAGTTCCTCCTTTTACAGTCATGTCTTTTCCAACATTATAAATACGTTTATCTAAACGAATATCTACTGTAGTTTTTTCTGCTACAATAACTATTTCATCCAAACCATTAGTAGATTCAGATAATTTTATAACCCCTAAGTCTT
>NZ_JASJHV010000116.1:0-15654 GCF_037625555.1 Lacinutrix sp. | reverse complement strand
TTTTGGAGTTCTTGTCGTCAAGATTTTGACTTTGCGCCTAGTACTGGAAGTCTTGAATTCTCTAGAGACACAGTCTATTTAGATACTGTTTTTACAAACATTGGTTCAAGTACATATAACTTAAAAGTATATAATAGAAGTGACAACGACATCTCTATACCTACTATCGCTTTACAACGTGGTCAAACCTCTAACTATAGGTTAAATGTAGATGGAAACCCTGGACAATCTTTTAATAATGTAGAGATACAAGCAAAAGACAGCTTGTTTATTTTTGTTGAAACAACAATAGATATTGAAGGCCAAACACTATTAGATAATGAGTTTTTATATACCGATAAAATAAATTTTGATGCAGGAAGTAATCTTCAAACAGTAGAATTAGTAACATTAGTAAAAGATGCTGTATTTATTTATCCAGATCGCGATAATACCACTGGAATTATAGAAACACTTGCCTTAAATATAGACGGAGAAACTGTCGAAACGGAAATTCAAGGCCGCGAATTATTGCCTTCAGAATTAAATTTCACCAACCAAAGACCATATGTTATTTATGGCTATGCTGCAGTTCCTAATGGAGAAACACTTACAGTAGATGCTGGTACAAGAATCCATTTTCATGCAAATTCTGGACTATTAGTTTCAGAAAATGCAAGCTTACAAGTTAATGGAGGTTTAAGTGTAGATGAAGGGCTATTAGAAAACGAAGTTGTTTTTGAAAGCGATAGATTAGAACCTGCTTTTGCAGATGTTCCTGGCCAATGGGGAACTATTTGGCTTTTCGAGAATAGTGTAAATAATGTAATTAATTATGCTACAATTAAAAACGGAACCATAGGTATTCTATGCGATGGTAATGCTGATGCTGCACTAGATAAATTAACAATAACAAATTCTCAAATCTATAATTTTAGCAACTATGGTATTCTAGCTAGAAACTCTTCCATAAAAGGAGAAAACTTAGTTGTTAATAATTCTGGGCAATCTTCTGTTGCCCTAACTCTAGGTGGTAAATACAACTTTACACACAGTACCATTGCAAACTATTGGAATAATAGCTTTAGACAGTTTCCTGCGTTACTAGTTAATAATTTTGTTCAAGATACAGATGGGACTACTTTTATAGCAGATTTAACCGAATGTAATTTTAATAATTCTATTATCTACGGTAATGATAATCCTGAATTTATTATAGATGAAGTTGTAGACGCTGGAGTTGTTTTTAATTTCAAATTTAGAAATTGTCTTGCACAATTTGCTGATTCTTCTGTAAGCCCAGATGGAGCTAATTACGATTTTAATGATACCACACATTACGAAAGTTTTTTCCGTAATCAAGATCCAAATTTAAGAGCTCCTTTTGAAAACGATTTACAAATTGGAGACGATTCTTTCGCAAATGGAGCTGGTAATACAACATTTGCTTCTCAAGTACCTCAAGATATTTTAGGTATAAGTAGATCTGCTTCTCCAGACTTGGGTGCTTACCAGCATATTACTTTTGATTAGAAATAATCTATGAATTTTTTGTTTGAATTATGTTAAACAAAAAAAATCTCATTCTATAAAATGGGATTTTTTATGCTTTTTACAAAATAGATTTACTGTAAAACAACCTTTTTAGTAGTTAATTTTCCATCTTCATCTTTTAAGCTAAACAAATAAACACCTTTTGCATAATTGCTAATATCAACTTTGTTTTTAGTAGGTGTAAGTACTTGTTCTAATAATTGTCTACCTAAAATATTATAGACTATTAATTTAGTATTCGATTTAATATTATTAATAGTTACTTTACCATTAGTTGGGTTTGGATGTACGTTTAATTTAGGTGCTTGATTGTAATCATTAGTAGATAACGAACTACCTTCTACTATATTCAATACTTGATTTGCAGTCACATTATTTATAATGTCTATTGTCCCACTTGGCCATGTTACTTTAACATAATCTGCCACAGTTGCAGAGCCAAAACCAATTATTTCTGTACTTGAGTTTTGTGCTAAATAACCTTCACCACATAATGTATATCTATATTGGCTATTACCATTAATAGCAACTTCTATTCTAGACCCTATACCACCTTTATTACTAGTTACACCTTCTAATTTTACCTTTAAGTAATTGTTAGAGTTTGTAGTTGTATTTTCCCAAAGGAAGTAATTATCTGTATCATTCATAACAACTATATCTGGTAAACCATCATTATTGAAATCTCCTACAGCATTTGCAAAACTTCTTCTAGTATCATTTGCAAAACCTATTCCTGTTGGTATCGTATAGTTATTTGTACCATCGTTTTCAAAAAATGCTGAAGACATTAAAGTTGGGTCAACACCTGTCATACTACTACTAACATACAAATCTAAATCTCTATCATTATCTGCATCTAAAAACGAAGATCCCCAAGAAATGGTATTCATTTCTGTACCTAAACCTGGAGATAAATTAAAAAAAGTACCATCTCCATTGTTTTTTAGTAAATAATTTCCAGCAGTTGTGTTTGTAACATAAATATCAAACCATCCATCGTTGTTATAATCACCAATAGTAGTAGACATAGCATCTATAAATACTCCTGCATCACTACTTACAGAAACATCTGTAAATGTTCCAGATCCATTATTTTGATATAACCTGTTTCTATTTGGTGTTTTATCGTTTGCAATATAGATATCTTGATCACCATCGTTATCATAATCGAAAAAAGCTGAACAAAAAGATAATTCATTATTTAAATTTAGTCCAGCTGATTCAGTAATTTCTATAAAAGTTCCATTTCCTTGATTTCTGTATAAATAGCTGTAATTATTAGTATTTACACTATCTCTATTAGCTATTAATGCATCTAAATCACCATCATTATCTATATCACCAAATGAAATTCCATAAGTTGTTAAGTTGTTAGTAAAAAACCCAATAGTTTCAGTTACATCTGTAAATGTCAATGCTCCATCATTTCTATAGTATTTGTTAAAACCAGAGATACTTGTTGCCATAAAATCTTTATCACCATCATTATCGTAATCTACCCAAAGCACCTGTTTTACTCTTTGATTGTTTACAATACTCAAATCTACTTCTGTGAACAATCCATTATTATTCTGAAAAAACAACAGCTGTTCTCCATCTGTTGTAGAATATGTTAGGTCGTCCCAACCATCATTATTAAAATCACAGAACGAAACACCACCACCATAAAATGAAGTTCCATAAGTGTAACCTACACCTTTAGCTGTTGCACTGTCTTGAAAAGACAATTGAAATTGACCATAACTAAAAGTAACAGCACACAAAGCTATTAATGTAAAAATTCTTAACAAACTAATATTTTTATTACTAATATAAAAAAAATTAGATAAGGTGTCTTTTAAATTACATTTTAAAAAGAGGTAAACCGCTCATCATTGTATTTACTTTAGTGGCTACTGATTCTAAAACAGATTCATTTTCATGGTTATTAATAACTTGGTCTATAAAATCTACAATGGTTTCCATTTCATTTTCTAATAAACCACGTGTTGTTATTGCAGCAGTACCTACCCTAATTCCTGAGGTTACAAAAGGTGATTTGTCATCAAAAGGAACCATATTTTTATTTACTGTAATATCTGCTTTAACAAGTGCTTGCTCTGCCTCTTTTCCGGTAATATTTTTATTTCTTAAGTCAATAAGCATCATATGGTTATCTGTACCACCAGATATAATTTTGTAATCTCTAGCTACAAAAGCTTTTGCCATAGCATCTGCATTCTTTTTAACTTGTAACATATAATGCATAAACTCGTCTGTTAGAGCCTCACCAAAAGCAATCGCTTTAGCCGCAATAATATGTTCTAAAGGACCTCCTTGGTTTCCAGGAAAAACTCCAGAATCTAATAAAGAAGACATTTTACGTAAGTTACCGTTTTTAAGTTTTAACCCAAATGGATTATCAAAATCCTGTCCCATTAAAATCATTCCTCCTCTTGGTCCACGTAATGTCTTGTGAGTTGTTGAAGTAACCACATGACAATGTGGAAGCGGATCATTTAAAATACCTTTTGCAATTAAGCCTGAAGGATGAGAAATATCTGCTAATAAAAGAGCACTAACACTATCTGCAATAACACGAAAACGCTTAAAATCTATATCTCTAGAATAGGCAGAAGCTCCAGCAATTATTAATTGTGGTTTTTCACGAGTTGCAATCTCTTGAATCTTATCGTAATCTAAAACACCTGTAGCCTCTTCTACTCCATAAAATACGGGATTATATAGTCTTCCAGAAAAATTCACTGGAGAACCATGTGTTAAATGTCCACCGTGAGACAAATCGAAACCTAAAATTTTATCTCCAGGTTTTAAACAAGCATGGTAAACGGATGTATTTGCTTGACTACCAGAATGTGGCTGCACATTAACATATACTGCTCCAAACAAAGTTTTAGCGCGATCTATAGCAATTTGCTCCACCTCATCTACGACTTCACATCCTCCATAGTAACGTTTTCCAGGATATCCTTCTGCATATTTATTAGTTAAAACAGAACCAGCAGCTTCCATAACTTGGTCGCTAACAAAATTCTCTGATGCTATTAATTCAAGACCGTTTAACTGTCTTTGTTTTTCTGCTTGAATTAATTCAAATATTTGTTCGTCACGTTGCATAAATATAAATTTTATTAATTTTCACAAAAGCGAAAATTTATTAATAGTTAAAAGTTTATCAAAAATAAGAAATAAGCCTTGTAAATAATTGAAAAAACATATATTTACTTAGAATTTATAAACAACAAATCAACAATTCCAAATATGCCATTATCAGCAAATAATCCAGACAGAAAATCGTGGTTGCACGTCGATAAAAATTCAGACTTTCCTATTCAAAACATCCCTTTTGGTGTCTTTTTAACAAGAGACGATATTATTACCATTGGAACAAGAATTGGAGATACTGCAATAGACTTAGGTGCTTTGCACCAATTAGGATATTTTGAAGGCATACCGTTAACAGATGATATTTTCTTACAAGATACCTTAAACGATTTTATTGCTGATGGACGTAAAACTTGGAGATTAGTGCGTAATAGAATTGCTCAAATTTTTGATGATGAAAATCAAACTTTAAAAGGTAACCTTAAAGATAAAGAAACGGTTTTGTTTCGCTTAGACGAAATAGAAATGCAATTACCTGTACAAATTGGTGATTATACAGACTTTTACTCTAGTATAGAACATGCAACAAATGTTGGCACCATGTTTAGGGATCCTGATAATGCACTATTACCTAACTGGCTTCACATTCCTGTTGGTTACCATGGTAGAAGTAGTTCTATAATTCCTTCTGGCATACAAGTGCATAGACCTCAAGGTCAAACTTTACCAGCTGGAGAAACTGAACCTGTTTTTGGACCTAGTAAATTAGTAGATTTCGAATTAGAAATGGCTTTTATAACTACTGATGCTAACGATTTAGGAGAATCAATTCCTATTGAAGAAGCAGAAGAATATATTTTTGGTTTGGTATTATTTAACGACTGGAGCGCAAGAGATATACAAAAATGGGAATATGTACCATTGGGCCCATTTTTAGCAAAAAGCTTTGCCTCTTCTATTTCACCATGGATTGTAACTTTAGATGCTTTAGAGCCTTACAGAGTTGAAAGCCCTAAGCCATTAAAAAAACAACTTGGTTATTTACAACAAAAAGGAAAAAAGAGCTTTGATATTAACTTAGAAGTTTCTATACAGCCAGAAAAGGCAAAAGAAACTATTGTAAGCCGTTCTAATTTTAAACACATGTATTGGAGCATGGCACAACAACTTACACACCACACTATTAATGGATGCCCAATAAACTCTGGAGACATGATGGGAAGTGGTACTATTTCTGGACCAACTCCAGATTCTTACGGTTCTATGTTAGAATTAAGTTGGAGAGGTGAGAAACCAGTAAAATTGAATAATGGATCTGAACGTAAATTTATAAACGACTTCGATACCGTAATAATGAGAGGTCATTGCGAAAAAGATGGAACTAGAATAGGTTTTGGTGAGGTAAAATCTCAATTACTACCAGTATTCAAACCCAAAAAAAACAAATAAATTTAAATAAATATTTCATTATAGATTAAACCTTTTTATTTTTTTGATGTCTTAACAAGAAATTCATCACTTTAAAAATTAATAACAAAAAATGAAAAAATCATTATTATTAAGCTTTTTACTAGGTTTAATATTTCAAACAAATTTTGCCCAAGAATCAGTAAATGATAAAGCAATGTCTTTGGTAAATAGCGACTATTTTCATACTTACAAAATTGAAAAATTTTCTCTTCACACTAACAAAACAGTTTATTTCTCAGGCGAAAAAATTTGGTTTAAAGCCTATATTGCTGAAGATGATAGTAATACAGCCTTTTCTGAATCTACTAACATTTACATAAACTTATACGATACTAACTTTAATTTGGTGCTTAGTAACTTGTTTTATGCTGAAAATGGAAAAACAAATGGTGAAATTAAACTTCCAGAAACATTAGCAAATGGAAATTATTATTTACAAATAGACTCACAATGGAATAAAAATTTTAATCGTGATGCTATATTTCCAATTCAAATAGTTGATTTGTCTGATGCTAATTCTATTAATATTAATCAAGAAGTACTATCTGAAACTATAGATCTAACTACTAAAAACCAAAACGGAGAAAGTTTTGAAATTTACAGAACAGAATCTAGTAACGATAATGCTATAGCATTCGAAATATCACCAAAAACAGATGTTATAACCAACCTAAATAACACTTATGGCTTTGCAGTCTTACATCGTGAAGGCTCTGTACGTTCTATGGCACCTATAAAGTTTAATAAAGACAAAGGTATTTACAAAATTAACTTTGCTAAAAACGATGCTTTAGATGGTTTAAACACAATTTCTGTTTTTAATGATAAAAAAGAAGCGCTTTACAGTAAGAATTTCTTTATTTACAATAAAAATAATGTCATCTTAAATATTCGTAAAGATACTGTTACTGAAGACTCTTTAACTTTAAATCTTAACCTATTTGGAAACACAAAAATAGCTAACATTAGTGTTTCTGTATTGCCAGAAAAAACAATGGTTTACAACAACCAATCTAATATCGTATCAGATTTCCTTATTAAGCCTTATCTAAAGAGTGATAAATATAATACTGCAATGCGAATAAATAATTACAAAGCAGATGATTTAGATGCCATTACTCAATTAGAAGCAAAAAACAATGTCTTTGTTTACAACACTTTAACGGATAAAAACACACCATATGCAAGTGAAGGAGGAATTACTTTAAATGGAAAAGTTACAACTAAAGTGACCGATTTATCTAAATACAAAGTAATGCTATCTTCACCAGAAAATAAGATTACAACTTTAACAGACATTGATAAAGATAGAAAATTTAAGTTTGATAAATTATTATTAAACCATCCATCAAAATATACTTTATCGCTAATAAATGAAAAAGGTCAAATAGAAAAAGTTAGTTTCTATGTTTACAATACATACATAGATTATAGAGCAAATACTACTTTAAATATAGATCCTAATTTTAAAGAAGTTCTAGAAAAAACAGATCGTTTAAATCAAGCTACTAAAAATATGGATGACCTAAGACTACCTGAGTTTTATGGTGCAGAGCAATTAGAAGAAGTAAATCTTGAAGTTTATAAAGAAAAAAAGGAATTAGAGCTTAAAAAGAAAATAAAAAATAGCGGTATTTTGGGTCTAGCATCTTCTAGAGTAATAAAACCAGAAGATACAGGATTTAACAATACTCTATTTTTAACATTTTTACAAACTTTACCAAACACAATATTAACTTATACAAGCGATGGCACACCACAACTCGTAAACACTAGAGGTCCAAAAAGTATTAACGACGCAATTAATCCACCTATTGCTGTTGTTTGGGATGGAGCAATTTTACAAGATCTGTCTTTATTGGCATTCATTTATGCAGAAGAAATTGAATATGTAGTTCTTAATATAAATGGAACTGGTTATGGTTCTAATTTTCCTTATGGAGTATTACATGTTGTTTCTAAAAATGGAAATAATGGTGAAAAATTAGTTGCAAAAAACAAGAATGTAAAAGAATTTGATACTACTTTTGGTTTTAATAAACCAAAAGAAAAATATGAACTTCCTGAAGATTTAGCTTTTTTTAGTCAAAGTACAATAGATAATTTTAGCACAATAGACTGGGTCCCTAATTTTAATGTAGAACCTAATACTGATAATTATTTAAAAATAAACCGAAGAGATCACAATAGTGTTAAACTTATAATAAATGGTATAACCGAAGATGGCAAACCTATCTATAAAGAACAAATAATAAACCTTTCTAGTAATTAGACAATAAAACAATAAATCAAAAAAGCCTTTAAACACATACTGTTTAAAGGCTTTTTTGATTTTGGCATATTAATTGATTTTATATCTACATTATAAATCCTTAAAACAGAAGAAGATGAAAAACTTTACACTATTAGCAGTACTTCTTCTAATACTAACATCTTGTGTTGGAAGAAAACAAATTGAGAAGCAACTACACTCTGGTAATTATGACCAGGCTATTAGTAATGCACTTAAAAAATTAAAACACAACAAAGATAAAAAGCGTAAACAAGACTATGTAATTATGCTACAAGATGCATACTATAAAGTTGTACAAGAAAACCACAACACTATTAACCATTTAAAAAAAGATGGAAATCCAGAACTATATCAAAATATTTTTAATATTTATTTAGATCTAGAAGATAGACAACGTGCTATAAAAGCAGTTATGCCTTTACATATTAATGGAAAGCTTTTAACTTTAGATTTTAAAGATTACACAAATTCAATAGTAAACTATAGATCGAAAGTTTCTAGTTATAAATACGATACTGTTATTTCTTTAATGGAAAGCAATAATAAAATTTATAATAGAAATGCTTTTGAAACTCTAAACTATATAGAAAGCATAAATGCTAATTTTAAAGATGTTAGACTACTTATGGAAGTTGCACATCATCAAGGAACAGATTATGTTATTGTAGATATCGAAAATCTAACACAACAAATAATACCAGTATGTTTACAAAATGAGTTACTAAATTTTAATACTTATGGCTTAAACGATTTCTGGACAATATATCATGCAAATGCAAATAATGAAATAGATTACGATTATGCAATGGCATTACAATTAAAACGTATTAATGTATCTCCAGAGCGTATTACAGAAACACAATTAATTAGAAGAAAGAATGTTGTAGATGGATGGGAATATGTTTTAGATGCAAATGGAAATGTTGCTAAAGACAGTTTAGGTAACGACATAAAGCAAGATAAAATAATTATAGCTAAAGCTAGATTTAATACTATTAACCAGTTTAAATCTACTCAAATAATCGCTATAGTTGTTTACAGCGACTTAAAAAAAAATCAAGTTTTAGAAAGCTTCCCTATAGATAGCCAATTCGTTTTTAATAATCTCTATGCAACGGTTAGAGGAGATAAAAGAGCTTTAACTTCAGATGATGTAGAAATTTTAAAAAACAGACGAATACGTTTTCCTAGTAACGAGCAAATGTTTTTTGACACAGGAGAAAACCTTAAACTACAACTAAGAAACATTATTACTAGGTATAGCTTTAGAAGTTAAAACATAAAACGTCCAAATTAACTTTGGACGTTTTTTTATTTTAATATTTTAAATAAATCTTTCTAAATCAATGTCATTAATAACTCCATGACTTGCATGAGCAACTACTACTCCATTTTTAATAACTAATAATTGAGGTGATTGGTGCATTACTTGAAATTTGTAACCTACTTCGTTAGAAACATCTCTGTAACTTAACAAATCTAAATAATACAAATCTAAATTAGCCTCAACATTATAAGCAGAAACAAACTGGTTCATTACCATTTTACTAATACCACAACGTGTAGAGTGCTTAAATATAAGTTGCGTTTTTCCTTTAGATAGTGTTTCTATAGTATTTAATTGGTCTACAGTCGTTAAAGGTTTCCAAGGTAATAATTTCTCTTCTTTAGGCTCAGACGAGCCAAATAATTTTTTAAACATAGTATGTAATTTTTCTTTCTCTTAATTATAAACAAAAAATCTTTATTGTTATATAGTCGCAACTATTTACAAACATTACAAACTGTCTAAAAGTTATTTAAAATCAGTGCTTAACAGACATTTTGTCTTGTAATTCTATTTGGTAAGGTAATTGAAATATGGCTAATTGTAAAAGAAAAATAATAAGATTTCTATTCACTAATTTTTGAAAATAGAAACTAAAACTTGAATAAAATGAATATTAATAATTATACAATAAAATCTCAAGAAGCCATACAGCAAGCGCAACAACTAGCTCAAGGTTTAGGAAACGGACAAATAGAAAACGAGCACATTTTTAAAGCTATTTTTGAAGTCGACGAAAATGTGTTGCCTTTCATTTTAAAAAAAATGAATGTTAACTTAGTAATGCTAAAACAAATTTTAGAAAAACAGATAGAAAGTTTCTCTAAAATTTCAGGTGGAGAGTTATCACTTTCTCGTGATGCATCTAAAGCTTTAAACGAAGCTTCAATTATTGCTAAAGACATGAACGATGAATATGTTTCAATCGAGCACTTAATTTTAGCAATCTTTAAATCTAAAAGTAAAATAGCACAAGTTTTAAAAGACCAAGGTGTTACTGAAAAAGTACTAAAAGCGTCTATAGCAGAACTAAGACAAGGAGATCTTGTAACTTCTCAAAGTCAAGAAGAAACTTATAACGCTTTAAACAAATATGCCAAAAACTTAAACCAATTAGCAAAAGATGGAAAGTTAGATCCTGTTATAGGTCGCGATGAAGAAATACGTAGAATCCTTCAAATTTTATCACGTAGAACCAAAAACAATCCAATATTAGTTGGAGAACCTGGTACTGGTAAAACTGCTATTGCAGAAGGTTTAGCACACAGAATTGTAGATGGAGACATCCCAGAAAACCTTATCGATAAGCAAATTTTCGCACTAGATATGGGATCGCTAATAGCAGGTGCAAAATTTAAAGGTGAGTTTGAATAACGCTTAAAAGCAGTTATAAAAGAAGTCACAAATAGCGAAGGAGATATTGTTTTATTTATAGACGAAATTCACACACTTGTTGGAGCTGTTGGTGGTCAAGGCGCAATGGATGCAGCAAATATTTTAAAACCTGCATTAGCACGTGGAGAGCTTCGTGCAATTGGCGCAACTACATTAGATGAGTATCAAAAATACTTTGAAAAAGATAAAGCCTTGGAGCGAAGATTCCAAAAAGTAATGGTTAACGAACCAGATACAGAAAGTGCTATTTCTATACTTCGTCGTATTAAAGAAAAATACGAAACACACCACAAAGTGCGTATTAAAGACGAAGCAATAATTGGTGCTGTAGAATTATCTACGCGTTACATTACTAATCGTTTTTTACCAGATAAAGCTATTGATTTAATGGATGAGGCTGCCTCTAAACTTAGAATGGAAATAAACTCTAAGCCAGAAGAGCTAGATGTTTTAGATAGAAAAGTAATGCAGCTAGAAATTGAAATTGAAGCAATAAAACGTGAAAAAGATGAAGTGAAACTAAAATCTTTAAGAATTGATTTAGCGAATTTGAAAGAAGAACGCAACGAAATTAACGCGAAGTGGAAAAGCGAAAAAGTGGTTGTAGATAATATACAGAATACTAAACAAGATATAGAGAACTTTAAAATTGAAGCAGAAAGAGCAGAACGTGAAGGTGATTATGGAAAAGTAGCAGAGTTACGTTACGGTAAAATAAAAGAAGCCCAAGAGACATTAGAAAAATTACAAATAGAGTTAAAAGCACAATCTGAAACCTCATTAATAAAAGAGGAAGTAACCTATGATGATATTGCTGAAGTTGTTGCAAAATGGACAGGTATTCCTGTTACAAAAATGTTGCAAAGTGAACGCGAAAAACTATTAAAATTAGAAGAGCAGTTACACAAGCGTGTGGTTGGGCAAGAAGAAGCTATTGTTGCTGTTAGTGGTGCTGTTCGTCGTTCTAGAGCTGGTTTGCAAAATCCACAAAAACCAATTGGAACTTTCTTATTCTTAGGCACAACTGGTGTAGGGAAAACTGAACTTGCAAAAGCACTTGCAGAATATTTATTTGACGATGAAAGCGCTATGACTAGAATAGACATGAGTGAATACCAAGAAAGTCACGCTGTTAGTAGACTTGTTGGAGCACCTCCAGGTTATGTAGGTTATGATGAAGGAGGACAGTTCACAGAGGCTGTAAGACGTAAACCATATTCTGTTATTTTGCTAGATGAAATTGAAAAAGCACATCCAGACACTTTTAATGTTTTATTACAGGTGCTAGACGAAGGGCATTTAACAGACAATAAAGGTAGAATTGCAGATTTTAAAAATACCATTATTATAATGACATCTAATATGGGAAGCCAATTAATACAAGAGCGCTTTGCAGCTACAAAAGATATTGAAACTGCAATGGAAGCAGCAAAAGTTGATGTTTTAGGTTTGTTAAAACAAACCGTAAGACCTGAGTTTTTAAATAGAATTGATGATACAATATTATTTACACCTTTAACTAAAGAAAACATTACAGAAATCGTAGGCATTCAGCTTAAAAGTGTCACTAAAATGATAGCGCAACAAGGCATCACATTCGATGCTACACCTGAAGCTATTGTTTACTTAGCAGAAAAAGGTTTGACCATGAATTTGGAGCAAGACCAATTAAAAGAGTGACACAAAAAAAAGTTTTAAATGCACTTAGTAAAAAAAATTTATCTGGTAAAGTAACAACAGATAGTATTATATTACTTGATGCTTTCGATAAACAATTAGTGTTTAGAAATCAAGGTGAATTAATTACAGAAGAAAAATAATGTGATGTCATTCAGAAATGAAGCATGAATGAAGAATCTAAATTATAACATGAGAGATTCTTCGCTTTGCTCTGAATGACATAAAATCACAAAGTATTGTTAAACTAAAATAAACGAAGAATAAGTTCGTTTTTGAGATAATTGTTAGTTAGTTAGTTTGAAAAAGCGACACAAGACATAAAGTTGAGTGTCGCTTTTTTTATTTAAGTCTTCGAATATTATTAAACTAAAAAACCACCTACTAAAAGCAGATGGTTTGTATTCATTATCTATTTTAATATTAATTCTTATTAAGAAGTTGTTGCATTTGCTTTTTTAATACATTAATTTCTTTTTTTAAGGCGACAATTTCATTTAAAGCATTATTTATAGTTTTATTAGGTTCAGTAGATTACACACTAGACACAATAGATGTTGAAATGTTCTCTGCATATTTGGCTCTTAAAGCATACGGTACACTCACAAATTGTGTAGTTCCTATTATAACGAAAGTAGAACCTCCAGTAATATCGGCTTCTACTTGTAATGAATTGTTATGAGACCAATTTACATTTGCAAAAGCACCTGTTGTTAGCGTTCCACTTCCTATTGTTAAACTTACCACTCCATTTGATGTTGTGGTTTGCAAATGTGTTTCTGCAAATGGAGTTGTAGCTGTATTAGAATCTAGAATACTAAATCTTAAATTAACAACTTGATCTGCTACAAATTCTCCAGCAGCGTCTCTAATTGCTGCTTGATTAATTAAATTTTAATTTTAAACAAAGTTACACACGAATAAGGCTTTTAAATATGATATAAATCATAGGTTATTAATTTGTTTTAATTGCATTTTAGAAAAACAATAATCCATAAGAATAATTCTTACTTTCTAAAATAAATAAAGTAATTTTATAGTCAACAATTTCACATATGAAACTAAACAAATACATAGATCATACCTTATTAAAAGCCACAGCTTCAACAACAGATATTAAAAAACTTTGTCAAGAAGCCTTAGAACATAAATTCTTTTCTGTTTGTGTAAATTCTTGTTATGTTTCTTTAGCAAAAGAACAATTAAAAGATAGCGATATTAAAGTTTGTAGCGTTATAGGTTTTCCACTTGGAGCAATGAGTACAAAAGCTAAAGTTGAGGAAACTGAACAAGCGTTAAAAGATGGAGCAAATGAAATAGATATGGTTTTAAATATTGGTTTGCTAAAAAGTAAAGATTTTGATGCTGTTTGGAGAGACATTGAAGCCGTAAAAAAAACAATGCCAAACAAAACACTTAAAGTAATTTTAGAAACTTGTTATCTTGAAGAATTAGAAATTATTAAAGCCAGTGAATTAGCAATTAATTCTGGAGCAGATTTTATTAAAACCTCAACTGGATTTGGAACTGGAGGCGCAACTTTAAACGATGTAAAACTTATGAAAAGTGTAATTACTAATTGTGGTACAAAAATTAAAGCTTCTGGTGGAATACGTGATACAAAAACTGCTTTAAAATACATCAATTTTGGAGCCGAAAGAATTGGTACATCCAACGGAATTGCAATTGTAACTGGAATTAATCTAGAAGGAAATAGCTATTAAATTTAATACAAACAAAATGAGCATACATATTGGAGCCAAAAAAGGTGAAATTGCAGAAACTATATTATTACCAGGAGATCCGTTAAGAGCTAAATGGATAGCCGAAACTTTTTTTGAAAACCCTTTTTGTTTTAATGAAATTAGAGGTATGTTAGGCTATACAGGAACTTACCAAGGTAAAAAAGTATCTGTTATGGGAACAGGTATGGGAGTGCCAAGTATTTCTATTTATGCTCATGAGTTAATTACACAGTTTGGTGTTAAAAACTTAATACGTGTTGGTAGTTCTGGTTCTTACCAAAAGGACGTTAAAATTAGAGATGTTGTTCTTGTTATGGCTGCCTCTTCAAACTCTGGTGTAAACGAGTTGCGTTTTGGAGGAGCAGACTACGCTCCTACTGCAAATTTTGAGTTATTTATAAAAGCTGTAGAAGCTGCAAAAGCTAAAAAGATTGCAATAAAAGCCGGAAATGTGTTTACAAGTGATGAGTTTTATGCAGATGATTTCGAATCTTATAAAAAATGGAGTAAATTTGGTGTACTTTGTGTAGAAATGGAATCTGCTGGATTATATACAGTTGCAGCTAAACACAATGCAAAAGCATTAACAATTTTAACAATTTCAGATTCTCTTGTAACTGGTGAAAAAACAACAAGCTTAGAAAGAGAAACTACTTTTAAAGATATGGTTGAAATTGCTTTAGAACTTGCTTAAATCTATTTATATGAAAAAAATATTATTACTATCTCTTCTGATTTTTACTTTTTCTTATGGTAAATCAAAAAACCAAAATAACACTAAACAGAATAAAGATACAACTACTTACTATCTAGTAAGACATGCCGAAAAAGATACAATACCAGCTAATAATCCTAAATTACTAGCCACTGGAGAAACACGCGCTCAAAATTTCGCGTCTTTTTTTAGTGATAAAAAACTAAATGCAGTGTATTCTACAAACTACACACGTACCCTCAACACTGCCTACCCAACTGCTAAATCTCAAAATCTAGAGACCATTATTTATCACCCTATTAATATCAACTATAATATATTTTTAGAGGAAACTAAAGGAGAAACTGTTTTAGTGGTTGGCCATAGTAATACTATTCCTGGTTTTGTTAAC
>NZ_JASJHV010000115.1:0-13941 GCF_037625555.1 Lacinutrix sp. | reverse complement strand
CCTTGTATTGCACCATCAAAACGTCTACATCCTGCATTATAAGCTGTATCTACCTTCTCGAACCATGTTGTTGGTGTTGTATGTAAATGCGCACCAAACTCTATATTATTATATTGTGGAATTAAATTAGAGAATAAATAGTTAATATTTTCTGGGTTAGATGTACCAACAGTATCACTTAAAGATAAGATTTTAACTCCCATTTTACTTAAGCGTTCAGTCCATTCTCCTACTATATCCACGTTCCAAGGATCTCCATAAGGATTACCAAAACCCATAGAAATATAAACCACAACTTCTTTATTTACAGCATCTGCTTTATTTAATGTCTCTTGTAGTGTAACTACAGATTGTGCAATAGTTTTATGCGTATTACGCATTTGAAAATTCTCCGAAATTGAAAAAGGGTATCCTAAATAATCTATTTCTGGATGTTTACAGGCATCTACTGCACCACGTGTATTTGCTATAATGGCCAACAACTTACTGGTTGTTTTACTTAAATCTAATTGCGCTAAAACTTCTGTAGTATCTACCATTTGAGGTATAGCTTTTGGAGATACAAAACTTCCAAAATCTAAGGTATCGAAACCTACTCTAAGTAAAGATTGAATGTATTGTACCTTTTTTTCTGTAGGAATAAAGGCTTTAATGCCTTGCATGGCATCTCTAGGGCATTCTATAACTTTAACGTGGTTCTTCATATTAATTCAAAGATAAAAAAGTAAAAGTTTACTATAACGTTTTAGCTTAGTATTTTCTTTAAAAGAAAATAAAAAATGCAATACCAACAAATACTACTATTTGAAGCCACTTTAAAACAACTCCAATATTTTTATTAGCTTTTATATAGGTGGAAATTGATCCAGAAAGAATTGCGATACCAGAGAATATAACAAAAGAGGTTGCCATAAATAATAGCCCTAATACATAAAATTGAGTTACAGAACTTAAGGTTTCTGAAAACAAAAATCCAGGAAAGAAAGCTAAAAAGAAAATAGAAACTTTTGGGTTTAGCACATTCATTATAACACCTTGCTTAAACAGTTGCCATAGGCTTTTTTTAGGTGCTGTGTTATTATCTAATTCTACTTTTGCATCACTTTTAAAAACTTTATAAGCTAAATATAACAGGTAAGCTGCACCAAAACATTTAATTGCAAAATATATAGCATCGTTTTCTTTTATAATTGCCGATACTCCAAAGGCAACCAAAGTAGTGTGTAAAAGGCATCCAGAAATAAGACCACATACGGTAGCTATACCAAATTTAGTTCCATTTACAATACTTTGCATTAATACATAAATATTGTCTGGACCTGGTGAAATAGCTAAGACTGAAGTGGCTAAAACAAAGGCTATAAGTGTATCGTAATTCACTTAAAAATCTTTTAAAATTGTTTTATTAATTTTTTTAATAAGCGAAGGTCCTTCGTATATAAAACCAGTATAAATTTGTACCAAGTCTGCTCCAGCTTCAATTTTCTCTAAAGCATCTTTAGCCGAATGTATTCCTCCTACTCCTATTATTGGAAAGGATTGTTTACTCTTGGTAGACAAATACTTGATCACTTTTGTAGATTTCTCTTTTACAGGTTGTCCACTTAAACCTCCATTTCCTATTTCTGTAAGTCTTTTGTTGGTTGTTTTTAATCCTGTTCGATCTGTAGACGTGTTACTTGCAATTACACCATCTAGATTTGTTTCGGCAATAAGCTCGACAATTTCATCTAACTGACCTTCGTTTAAATCTGGAGCAATTTTTAGTAAAATTGGTCTTTGTTTTTTAAACGTTTTATTTGCTTTTTGTACTGTACCTATTAACTCTAGCAAATAGTCTTTATCATTTAACTTAGCATGACTTCCTACATTTGGGCAACTAACGTTTAAAACGAAATAATCTACATAAGGATGCAATGCATTAAAACATTCCAGGTAATCTTTAGTATAATCTTCTGGTTTTGTTTGGGTGTTTTTACCAATATTACCACCAATAATAAGCTTGCCTTTATTCTTTTTAAGTTTTGCTATAGCAGCTTGAATGCCTTCATTATTAAAACCCATTCTGTTAATAATACCTTGGTCTTCTTTTAGCCTAAACAAACGTTGTTTTGGGTTACCTACTTGTCCTTTTGGTGTTACTGTACCTATTTCTATAAAGCCAAAACCAAAGTTTGCCAATTCGTTATAAAGCAAAGCATTTTTATCGAATCCTGCTGCTAAACCAACTGGGTTTTTAAAGGTTAAACCAAACAGTTTACGCTCTAACTTAGCATCTTCAATAAGATATAGGCTTCTAAATAACGAAGCCATTCCTGGAATTTTACACGTAAATTTAATTAATGAAAATGTAAAATGATGAATTTTTTCTGGATCGAAAGCAAAAAATAAAGGTCTTAGAAGTATTTTATACATTTTGAAAATGTTTGCACAAAAGTACTTCGAAAAAACGTGATTTACAATATAAATAAGCGATAGATATTGTACTTTTATACTTTAAAATTTATCATAATGATTTCTAAACAAGATATAATAAAACGCTTTGTAGGTTATGTAACAGTAGACACAGAGTCTGATCCAGAAAGCGACACTACACCAAGCACAGCAAAACAATGGGATTTAGCAAACGCACTGGTAGAGGAGCTAAAAGCTATTGGTATGAGCGATGTTTCTATAGACGAAAACGCATACATTATGGCAACATTACCAAGTAATGTAGAACATAAAGTACCAACCATTGGTTTTATTTCTCATTTTGATACCACTCCAGACTTTACTGGTGCCAATGTAAAACCTCAAATTATTGAAAGCTATGATGGTAAAGACATTATACTTAACGAGGAAGAAAACATTATACTATCTCCAGATTATTTCGATGATTTGTTATTGTACAAAGACCAAACACTAATTACAACAGATGGTACTACGCTTTTAGGAGCAGATGATAAAGCAGGAATTACAGAAATAGTTTCTGCAATGGAATACCTTATCGCAAATCCGCAAATAAAACATGGCACTATTAAAGTTGGGTTTACACCAGACGAAGAAATTGGTCGTGGTGCACACAAGTTTGATGTAGAAAAATTTGGAGCAGATTGGGCTTATACTATGGATGGCAGCCAAATTGGAGAATTAGAATACGAAAACTTTAATGCAGCAGGAGCAAAAGTACGTGTAAAAGGTAAAATTGTACATCCTGGTTATGCAAAAGGTAAAATGGTAAACTCTATGTATATAGCTACAGAGTTTATTAACTCGCTTCCAAGACTAGAAACACCAGAACATACGGAAGGTTACCAAGGATTTTTTCATTTATATTCTATAAATGGTGAAGTAGAAGATACGGTTTTGCAATACATAATTCGCGATCATGATCGTGGGCATTTTGAATCTAGAAAAGAAGTAATGCAAAAGCTAACAAACGAATTAAACTCGCAATATGGTAGAGAGGTTATTGAGATAACCATAGAAGACCAATATTTTAATATGAAAGAAAAAGTAGAGCCAGTAATGCACATTGTGGATATAGCAGAAGAAGCCATGAAACAAATAGGCATTACACCACTTATTAAAGCCATACGTGGTGGAACAGATGGTTCACAATTAAGTTATATGGGTTTACCATGTCCAAATATTTTTGCTGGAGGACACAATTTTCATGGACGTTACGAATACCTTCCTGTAGAAAGCATGATTAAGGCAACAGAAGTTATTTGTAAAATATGTGAGTTAACAGCAGAGAAAAAGTAAGTCGCTTTTTAGATTAAATGATAACAGCCAAAACCTATTTTTTTTGGGTGTTTTGTGTTTTTTCAATATTGACTTTCTCAAAAAATACGCTAACTTCGTTTAACGTCTGATAAAAAACATTGAAACGATTCTTTATCATCGCATTGTAGCACATAAAAACTAAGTTCGCATCCTACATTTAACAAAAAAAGTAAAATTTTCTACACAATTAGCCAGGCCGAAAAATATTTGGCCTATTCTGAATTACGAATAATACATTTTTTGGTAGCGTCAAAAATCAAAATTTATTATATTCATTTTTTAAACACCTGTTTTTTTTCAATATAATAATAAACTTCAATTATTTAATTTTTTTAGTGATTTCTATTAAAAATGAATCATATTTATTGGCTAAAATTAGCCTATGATAAACGCATACATTCGTGGTACTGGTTCTTATGCACCAAAGAACGTTGTTAAGAATAATTATTTTGAAAGCGTAGGATCTTCAGACAAATGGATATTTGAAAATCTTGGAATAAAAGAACGTAGGATTTCCACAGGTGAGACAACAAGTGATCTAGCCTACAAGGCTGGTTTATCTGCAATTGAGGACGCTGGATTATCATCTACTGATGTTGACCTTATTATTTTAGCAACTGCAACCGCAGATAGACTTGCTCCATCTTGTGCTTGCTTTGTTCAAGAAAAGTTGGGTGCGAAAAACGCCGTTGCATTCGATATTTCTGCAGTGTGCTCTGGTGCCTTATTCGCAACGGCTACAGCAGTACAATACATAAAATCTGGAATGTATAAAAATGTCCTGGTTATTGGCGCAGATACCTTTTCTACCATTACAGATTGGAACAGAAGAGATGCTGTCTTTTTTGGAGATGGTGCTGGTGCACTTGTGCTTTCTCATACAACAGAGGATAAAGGATTTCAGGATTTTATCTTAAAAACAGACGGTACAGGGAAAGAACATTTCACAATACCTGCAGGTGGATCAGAGAAACCTACAAGCAAAGATACCATTGCTAATGGAGAACATTATTTTCAGATGAATGGCTCTCAGGTATATAAAACAGCTATAGATGTAGTTCCTAAATGTATTGACGAAATACTAACGAAAAATAACTACAGCATAGATCAAATTAAATACCTCCTACCCCATCAACCAAGTATTAGAATTTTGCAGGAAGTAGCTCGCAGAGTTGGTTTGCCCTTTGAAAAAGTAAAAACAAATATGGATAGATATGCCAACACCTCTGGAGGAACTATTCCTATAATTTTAAATGAAACACTAAAAAACAACAACCTTGAAAAAGGAGATTTGTTATTATTTGCAGCGGTAGGTGCTGGATGGACATGGGGAACAGCCATTTACAAATGGTAATTTAATAATTTACTTTTCTTAAACATAAAAAATATGCTTTCAAATACTACATTTCTAATTACTGGCATCGCAGACAAACATTCATTGGCAATGTTTGTGGCAAAGCAAATCATCAAACATGGAGGTAAGGTTATTTGTACTGGGCTAGGTGTGAGTAAACATCACACCAGTTTATCAGAAAAAGCAAAAGTATTTCTTACCCAAAATTATGAAGATTTTAAATTAGCTATTTCCCAGGAGCTTGGTGACACACATGTTGAAATACTTGACGCCTCTTTGGATGAGAACATAGATACTTTTACTCAAGAGTTATCAAATAAAGGAGTGAAACTTAATGGCTTTTTACATGCAATAGCCATGGATAAGACCATTCGTAAAAAAGAAGTGAAACCGCTTTTGGATGTTACAAAAGATGAGTTTTGTGATACCATGAACGTCTCTGCATATTCACTTATAAGACTGTCTCATTATTTGCTAAAATATAATGTATTACAAAAGGGAGCCTCTATATGTTCTTTAAGCTACATAGCGGCTGCAAAAGTAACGTTTCATCCCTACCGAAATATTAGTATTGCAAAGGCCGCCTTAGAAAGAATAACTATTGAGCTAGCCGATGAACTTGGAAGATCACACGGTATACGCGTTAATGTAATTAGATTCTCAACTTACATGGGAAGTAAAGCTGGAAATGCAACCTTAACTAGCAATGACATTGAGACCGCAAATAAAATGAGCCCACTTGGCAATGCAAAACCTATGGATCTTGCCCATGAGATTGTACATTTATTTAGACCAGGACTCTCTATAACTGGAGAAATAAGACATGTAGATGGAGGTTATAATATTACAGGATAAACTGTTAAACCAAATTATAAAAACATATTCACTAAAAACGTACTACAAGAACGTGTATAGTTCATTGCATCTGAAATTCCTTTCAGAATTTCCTCGCTGCCGAACAATGGGTTTCTGTTTAATTGCTATCTTAGTTCTCACGCAACGAAACCATACACGAACACGTTAAACGAAACCCTCAAAAATTTTAAAACTAATAATCTAGACGACCACATTCAAAACAATAGTATAGAGGCATTAGAATCTGATTATTTGTATATTAATACTTCACAAATTGAGCAAGCTGGAAAAGGCTTATTTACAGCAATAACTATTTATAAAAACGAAATTATCTCTCTCTTTAAAGGAGAAATAATTACAGAAACCGAAGCTACAAAACGTATAGAACACAACAACGATCGCTATTTTATAAATATACTAGATGGAAGTATAATGGATAGCCAAAACACCAACTGCTTTGCAAAATATGCCAACGATGCCCAAGGTTTATTTACCAGTAAGTATAAAAACAATGCAAAAATAACACTAGACGACAATGGTAATGTATGCTTAAAAGCAACTAAAAAAATAAAGCAGAAGAAGAGATATTTTGTAGTTATGGCAAAGCATATTGGAAAAAACACAGTTAACAAAAACTACTTTATAACGTATTCAATAAATTTTATTACTTTAGAGTTAAAAGATATTTATAATGGCTACAACACCAGAACATGATAGACGAATTGCAGAAATAAAATTTTATTCTGTTTATCTGCATTATGTAAGCAAAGTTGAAAAAAAAGGCAGAACAATAGAAGAATTGCATACTGTTATAGAATGGCTAACAGGCTATAACGAAACAAAAGTTAAAACCTTAATAGAAGAAAAAGTTACTTTCGAAATCTTTTTTAAACAAGCGCAACTAAACCCAAATGCTAAGCTAATAAAAGGCGTGATTTGTGGTTACAGGATTGAAGACATACAAACACCTTTAACCAAGCAAGCGCGTTACTTAGATAAATTAATAGAAGAATTATCTAGAGGACGTAAAATGGAAAAAATATTAAGAACATAAGATTTATTAGATACATGAAAGAAAAAATTAAATCATTGAAAATTATTCATTTAGCACTATGTGCAGGTGTTATCTCGGCTTATTTTTTTATTGATGAGTTTAGCTCAATAAAAGACGTTTTTAATGTTTCTATAGAGACAACAGAAGATTATGTGTTTCTATTACTACCTATAGCAGCATTTTTAATTGGTAATTTTATTTACAAATTTATAGCCAAAACTATAGATAAAACAGCTAGTGAAGAGGCTAATTTTAATAGTTACTAAACTGCATCAATTGCAAGATGGGCTATTTTAGAAGGCACAGCTTTTATTGTATTGTTTATGAAACCGGAATTTATTATTTCTGGTATTGTTATTATTATTTATCTTTTTCTTTTAATGCCTACAGAAGATAAATATAAAAGTGCACTAACTGTTTTATAGCAATGAAAAAAGTACAATCTTTAGAGGAATATACAGAAGCAAACGCTCAATTTAAAGAAGCGTTACTACTGCTTAGAGAATTATTATTAACTACCAATCTAGACGAAAACATTAAATGGTCTGCACCTACTTACAATTTAAATGGTAAAAACGTTTTAAGTTTAGGCGCTTTTAAACAACATTTCTGTATTTGGTTTTTTAATGGTGTATTTTTAAAAGATGAACATAACATTTTAGAGAAAGCCCAAGAAAAAACAAAGGCATTAAGGCAATTACGCTTTAATAACATTAGCGATATTAATAAACCTTTGGTGCTTTCTTATATTAAGGAAGCCATAGAAAATCAAAAACTAGGAAAAAAAATAAAACCTACATGAACTTCTAAAAAAGATATTGTAATTCCAGAACAGTTAAATGAAATCCTAAAAGCAGATTCTAATTTTAAAGATGCTTTTAAATTATTAACGCCATCTTGCCAAAAAGAATATTGCAATTATATAGCTGAAGCTAAAAGAGAAACCACAAAAGTTTCAAGACTAGAGAAAATAAAACCTATGACTTTAAAAGGTGCTGGTTTACACGATAAATATAAAAACTGTTAAGTTTTTAAAGTGTTGTATCTCTTAAGTTTAAACTAAAATCTATAGTTTTAGTTACTGTTTCTAGATGCTCTTTAGATTCTAAACGCTTTACTAATAATTGCACAGAAGCTTCACCAATGGCATCACTATGCTGTGTTACAGTAGATAGTTTTGGACTTGTAAATGGTAAAACATTATCATCACTAAAACCAATTATAGAAAGGTCTTTTGGAATGCTAAAACCATGTTTATTCGCGATATTTAGAGCTATAACTCCAGAAACATTATCTATGGTTATAATACCATCAATAGTTTTGTTTTGGTTAAAAAGCGTTTGGATTTCTGATTCTAAATCTTTAATTTTTGAAACCTTAATTTCAGTCAAATTACAATGGGTGTGTTTTGCATCTTCTATTGCCTTAAAACAACCTTTTACTCTTAATTTACCTACACTTAACTCATCTATATTATTAATTAAAATAATGTTTTTTCGACCTTCGTTTATAAGGTGTAGCGTTGCATTGTAAGCTGCTTGAAAATCGTTAATAATAACCTTATCACAATCTATAGCTTCTGCTACGCGATCGAACATTAAAATTGGTATTTTTTGATTTAATATTTCTTTAAAGTGATTGGTTACTTTATTGATTTGTGTTTCTTCAGAAATAGACATTATAAAACCATCTACACTTCCATTAGCCAACAACTCTAAACTATTAGCTTCTTTTTTATACAGTTCGTTAGAGAGGCATGTAATAATATTATAACCTTGCTTTGCAGATTCTTTCTATATACCATAAAGTACTTTTGCAAAAAAGTGGTTTAATATGTCTGGAATTATTACACCTATGGTTTTAGTTTTACTGTTTTTAAGACTTAATGCTACACGATTAGGTTTATAATTATGTAATTTAGCTGCTTCTTTTACACGTGCAATTGTTGCCTCACCAATCTCACTACTTCCATTTAGAGCTTTAGAAACTGTAGATATTGAAACGTTTAATTCTTCGGCTAATTCTTTTAAAGTAGTCATGTGTAAATAATAAATTTTTGTAAACTTACAATTTAATTATTTAAATGTTATTAAAACTAAAAAACCTCAAGTTTTCACTTGAGGTCTTAAATATGTAATACAAGTAATAAAAAATAGAATTACTTTTTTTCTGGTGCATTTAAAACCTTACTGCTTTCCATAGAGATTGCAGCTCGATCGAACTTTAATTTTCCAGACATTGTTTCTATAACACAACTACTGTCTTTCTCGTTAAATTCTACAATTTTACCATGCATACCACTTTTTGTTATTACTTTGTCGCCACGCTTTAAATCTGCTGCGAACTTTTTTTCATTTTTAGCACGTTTCATCTGTGGTGCAATCATAAAGAAGTACACTACAGCAAACATTGCTACAATCATTAATATATTGCTATCCATACTTATTAATCGTGGTTATGGCCTTCGTGACCTGGTTGAGTACTTGACTTTACGGGAGCTGTTACTGCAGGATTAGCTGCTGGCTTCATTACTGAAGATGCATTAGGTGTTTTAGCTGCTGAAGCTGGTGCATTTGGATCTGGCTTAATAAAAGCAGAAATTTTAACTACTTCTCTACCTTTTTCTGTGTTAGCAGTTACAGTAACGGCTTTAGACACTTTATTGTTTCCTTTACCGTTAAACTTTACAGTAAACTTTCCTTCTGCTCCTGGTGCTAATGGCTCTCTTGACCAATCTTTTGGTATAGTACAACCACAAGAACTCTTTACGTCTGTAATTACTAATGGAGATTCTCCTGTGTTTTTGTATGTAAATACAGTTTCTACTGGAGTTCCGTTAATAATTTCACCAAAATCGTGCTCTGTTCTATCAAACTCAATTACAGGAAATTTTGATGCTGCTTCATCTCTAACTGCTGCTTCTGCAACCTTAGAATCATCTACTTTGCTTGATGCATCCTCTTTACAAGATGTTAATGCTATCATGCACAATGCGCTAAATAATACTACTACTTTTTTCATAATTTAATTTTAATATTTTGGTGATTTGCCGTAAAAATAACAATTTTTTCTAACTACATCAAGCCACGACCAACTTTATTTAGTTTTCCTTTGCTTTGATATTCTTTTACTAGTTTATCTAAAATACCATTTATAAAAACGCTGCTTTTAGGAGTAGAATATTCTTTAGAAATCTCTAAATATTCGTTAATGGTTACTTTTGTTGGTATAGATGGAAAACTTTGAACCTCACAAATACCCATTTTTAATAACATTAGATCAATATTTGCAATACGATCGCTATCCCAATTGGTTGTTTTTTTAGTAATTTCTTCTGTTAAAGCATTTTGGTTTAACAAGGTCTTTTTAAACAATTTAATAGCGAACTCTTTGTCTTCTATATCTTTATAAAGTTTTGGAAGAAAATGAAAAGCACTAGAGTCTTTTTTAACTTTACGTAGTAATTTTAATATTGCAGTATTTACTGTAGGTAAATCGTCTAGCCATGTTAAATGCTTGTCTTCAATATAATCGTAAAGCTTTTCGTTTGGTGCGATAATTTCTTTAAATACATCTACAATAAAATCGCGATCTTCTTTAAAATCTGAAGTTGTAGTTTCTAAATACGTTTTATATATATCGCTAGCTAAAATTTCATTAAAAATAATATCTACATATTCTGAGTCTAATTCCCAGTTATTAATATGGAGTGATTCTAGTTTGGCTTGTAGTTGCTTATTGTCTTTAAGCATTGCCAACAAGCTATTATTTACAAACTTGCGATTTGGATTTTTTTCTTCTTGAGTTGCAAGATGCTTTTTACTACTTTTCTCTAAATGATTTTCTGAACGTTTTTGAACTTCAATCATTAAAGAAATTAATAGTAAATACAAGTTGTACAAATTGTCTATACTAAACAATAAGAATTTTTGATCTTTAGAAAAATCATCGCTTTCTGTACCTCCAAAGGCATAAAGCACTTGCATAACTTTAATTCTAATGTGTCTTCTATTTAGCATACTTACAAAGAACTTAAAAAAATTAGAGCGAAAGTGATAATCACTTTCGCTGTGTAAAAATAGTATATTTTATGAATATCTTAGCTATTAGAATTTTCTTTTTTTCTTGCATCAATTCTTCCTTGAGCAATATTTAAAGCCGCTTGATGAGTTGTAAGACTATTTGTTTCGGCATTATTTAAAATCTCTAATGTTGTATTGTAAATATTTTCGGTTTTACGCATAATTTCAGTTTTACCGTAATTCTCTAATTCTGCATAAACATTGATAATACCACCAGCATTAATTAAAAAATCTGGTGCATACACAATACCTTTATCTTGAAGCATTTGCCCATGAATTAACTCGTTTGCTAATTGATTATTAGCAGCACCAGCGATAACTTTGGCTTGTATTTTATTTATAGTATCATCGTTAATTGTAGCTCCTAGTGCACAAGGTGCATAGATATCTACAGGTTCAGAATAAATATCGTTTCCTTTATAAATTTGAGCTCCGTATTTTATACTTACTTCATTAAGGCGGCCTTCATTTATATCTGAAATAATAACCTTTGCACCTTCATTTGTTAAATGCTCTACTAGAGATTCACCAACATGACCAATACCTTGAACAAGAACAGTTTTATCTTCTAAAACATCTGTACCAAATTTATATTTTGCTGCTGCCTTCATTCCCATAAAAACACCATAAGCGGTTATTGGAGAAGGGTTTCCTGCACCTCCTTTACTCTCAGAAATTCCTGTAACATAAGGTGTAACTTCACGAACTAAATCCATGTCGATTGTTTCCATCCCTACATCTTCTGCAGTAATATATCTTCCACCTAGAGAGTGAACAAACTCACCAAAACGTTTCATTAACTCTGGTGTTTTTTGAGTTTTTGCATCGCCAATAATAACGGCTTTTCCACCACCAAGATTTAAACCTGTAATTGCAGATTTAAAGCTCATTCCTCGAGACAAACGTAAAACATCGTTTAATGCTTCCCATTCGTTGTTATATTGCCACATTCTGGTTCCACCTAAAGCTGGACCAAATACAGTATTATGTATACCTATTATTGCTTTTAATCCTGTATCTTTGTCGTTGCAAAAAACAATTTGCTCGTGATTATCGAATGATAATTGTCCAAATACTGGATCTATTTTATATAATTCGTTTGCGTTTAAAACTTCTGAAACCATAGATTGCTATTTTAATTAATGTGGTTACCTTTTACAGATTACGCAAAAAGAACGCGCAAAAATAAGGAATATTAGTATTATTGCAAAAATTAAGCTATTAAAATTGAATATTTCGTAATTAAATTTTAACACCCTAAATCTGTAAATGAAAGAATTACAGCATCTTAATAAATATTTCTTAAAATATAAAACGCAATTATTAATAGGTATTCTTATTACTGCAATATCGATTGTGTTTAAAGTTTTTGTTCCAAAGCTTATTGGCTCTATAATAGATATTGTAAGCAACCAATTAGAAAACCCAGAAAATGCAATATCAAATTTTAAAAGTGAGTTATTAAAAAACATATTATTAATTATTGGAACCTCTGTTGTTGCTGGAATACTTACCTTTTTTATGCGCCAATATATTATTAATGTATCGCGTTATATTGAATTTGATTTAAAAAATGAAATCTACCAACAGTATCAAAAACTATCGCTTAACTTCTATAAAAAAAATAGAACAGGAGATTTAATGAATAGAATAAGTGAAGATGTTGGACAAGTAAGAATGTATGCTGGTCCAGCAATTATGTATAGCATAAATACAATCACCCTTTTTATTGTAGTGCTAGCATTTATGTTTAAGCAATCTCCAAAATTGACACTTTTTACATTAATTCCGTTGCCAATTTTATCAATTTTAATTTATCTAATTAGTAAGGAGATTCACAAACGTAGTACTATTGTACAAGAGTATTTATCTAAATTATCTACTTTTACTCAAGAAGTATTTAGTGGTATTTCTGTAATTAAAGCCTATGGTATTGAACCACAAACTCAAACCGATTTTAATACACTTGCCAAAACTAGTAAAGAAAAACAACTTAGTTTAGTTCGTGTTCAAGCCTTCTTTTTTCCAATGATGCTTCTGCTAATTGGTATTAGTAATATTATTGTAATCTACATTGGTGGACAACAATATATAAATGGTGAAATTTCTTTAGGAAACATTATGGAGTTTATAATTTATGTAAACATGCTAACTTGGCCAGTAGCAACTGTAGGTTGGGTAACCTCTATAATACAACGTGCAGAGGCTTCGCAAAAGCGTATAAATGAGTTTTTAAAAATAGATGCTGAAATTAAAAACAATGCTGCCAAACCCTCTATAATTGGAGGGAATATTGAATTTAAAGAAGTACATTTTACCTATGACGACACTAATATTAAAGCACTACAAGGTGTTAGTTTTAAAGTTAATTCTGGAGAAACTTTAGCAATAATAGGGAAAACTGGTTCTGGAAAATCTACTGTTTTAGATTTAATAGGACGCCTTTATGATATAGACAGAGGCGAGCTTCTTGTAGACAAACAAGCCATAGATAAATTAAATCTTACAAGTTTAAGAGATGCTATTGGTTATGTGCCACAAGACGCTTTTCTATTTAGCGATACTATAAATAATAATATAAAATTTGGTAAAGAGAATGCTAGCAATGAAGAGGTTATTGCTGCAGCCAAAAATGCACAAGTACATAAAAATATTATTAAATTTACTAATGGCTACGAAACTACTTTAGGAGAACGTGGTATAACACTTTCTGGAGGACAAAAACAACGCGTCTCTATTGCAAGAGCAATAATAAAAGATCCCAAAATATTATTGCTCGACGATTGCCTCTCTGCAGTTGATACAGAAACCGAAGAAAAGATTTT
>NZ_JASJHV010000114.1:0-3336 GCF_037625555.1 Lacinutrix sp. | reverse complement strand
TTGGTTTGAGTATAAAACTGTAGTTCCTAAAGGTTTTGTTCGAGTCTTAGGAAAACTAGCAGAACTTAAAGATGCAGGTATTCCTATTTATTTCTTTGTTGGTAATCATGATTTATGGATGAATGACTATTTTGAAAAAGAGTTAAATATTCCTGTATATCATGCGCCACAAGAATTTTGTATCAATAATAAAAAAATGCTTATTGGCCATGGAGATGGTCTAGGACCTGAGGACAAGGGATATAAACGCATGAAGAAAGTATTTACGTTTCCTTTCTTTAAATGGCTATTTAGATGGCTACACCCAGATGTTGGTGTAAAACTTGGACAATACATGTCTGTAAAAAATAAATTAATTTCTGGTGATGAAGATGCCAAGTTTTTAGGCGAAGAAGAGGAGTGGTTGGTGCAATACTGCAAAAGAAAATTAGCGTCTAAACACTATGATTATTTTGTTTTTGGTCATAGACACCTTCCTTTAGAAATTAAACTACAAGAAAATTCTACCTATATAAATTTAGGTGATTGGATACAATACTTCACGTATGGTGTATTTAATGAAAACCAGCTTCATTTAAAAAAATACTAACTTTTTAAGGAAACTATTCTCAAATTTTTATCTCCAGCGTTAAAATATTTCAGGTTTACAAAATTAAATATGTGAAGTACTGAATAAAGTATCAATCATCAGAGGTTCTTTCAGAATTCATTTGGTTGATTTTTAAAGTAATTTTGTGGTTTCACTTCATCTGTAATCTAAAAGTAAAAAAGAATACTTCTTACACTAAATTTCAACACACGTAACAAAATCAGCTCTTATTATATTAATAAATTCTATTGTTTCTAGCGGTTTATATCTAGTAATAGTTCCATTTATTTTTATTAAAAAATTGAAAACTTAACTATTTAAATCGGAAATAAAAGTTTTTATTTTTTCTACACCAAAAAACACATTAGGAGCATTTTCTTTGATAAAAATAGTCTCAATATTTTTATCATGGCTATAAGCATCCATAACCTTTTCACCATTAAAGTCTACAAAAGCAATTCTAAAAAACAACTCCTCTTTTTTAAAACCAAAATCTACACCTGGCAGCATTGCAAAATTATAATTTTCTAAAACATAATTTGCCAAATCAAAACTACTAGAAATTCCTAATTTTAAAATAGCAGCTTTGTGCAAGTTAAATCCAATTAACATATAAAAAGCTCCTTCAGATTTTGTGCATTCAATCCTTACTTCCGAAAGTTCTTTAAAAATAAATTCTGAAATATTTTTTAAAATAACAGCACTAGTTGCCACATAATTTTGCAAATCGATATGGTATTCAAAAGCTTTTATAGCAGCAAATTGTATAGGGGAAGAAACACAGCTAAATGTTTCGCTGAAAAGGGATTTATAGACATTTTGAAGCGCTTGCAGCTCGTTGGGCAACATCATGTAACCTAATCGATATCCACCTGCAGAAAAGACCTTGCTTAAACCTCCAAACACAATTGTTTTTTCAGGATAGTATGCTGAAATACTTGGGGAATAGCTTTCCGAAAAGTTAATTTGAGAATAAATTTCATCAGAAAAAACGACCACATTATATTTTCTACACGCAATGGCTAATGCTTTGTATTCTTCTTTTGTGTAAACGGCTCCTGAAGGGTTGTTTTGTGAATTTAAAATTAAAACAGTTTGTTTTTTAACCACTTCACACTTAAAGAAAGTATCTAAAATTTCTGGTGTCAATTTAAAATCGTTTTCGAAATTAGTTTCTAAAATATGATATACACCACCTTTAGATTGTATTTGAGGAATGTAACTAACCCAACTTCCTTTTGGTATTAAAAACTCGGCATCAAAGATTAAAATGGATTGATACAACAACTCTTTACTTCCGGGTCCTATAAATACAGACTCTTTTGTTGTCTTAATGTTTTGGTGCTTTTTTAAAAATAGCACTATCTCTTCTCTTAATTTCTCTAAACCTGCAACAGGCAAATAGTGGTTGTTTTCGGCATTTTCTTTCAATGCAGCAACAATACTGGCATGAATTGGAAAGGGAGATTGCCCAAACCCAAAATGACTAACTTCCTGTCCTTTTGCTCTTAATTCCTTTACTTTTTCATTAATTAAGAGTGTAGAAGATTGTTTTAATGATAAGATATTTTGATTGATCATAATTATATAGTATTGAGTTTTATTAAAACATGAAAGGCTATGAAAATAGAGAATACCATAAATAGTATTCCTATGATGCCACAAAAGTAATTTAAATCAGATTTTAAGCAAGGGGCAAATGGTTATAGATAGGGGACTAGGTGTATTTAACACCCATTTTACAGTTATAAAAATACTAATTTTTAAGCACAAAAAAAAGCGGCTTTATGCCGCTTTTTCTAAAAAATAAAAGAATTTACTTTAAGGTAAAACTTACTCTTGCGAATAAGAAACGACCACCAACACCAAATTGTTGAGATCTTCTAGACCAATCAAAACGTCCACCACTACGGTTCGCTTCAATAGCTCTATCTGGCGCAACATCTAATAAGTTGTTCGCTCCTACTGTAAACGTTAAATCCTCTGTAGCTTTGTAACCAAGCGATAAATCTGTAACAATCTTAGAAGCAAAAACTTGCTGATTTGCAGGAGTGTTCGTTGCTTCAGATACTTTACCAAAGTATACATTTCTTAAGAAAACATTAAATTTTCCAGAAGTTAGACTATTGGTTAAGTTCATTTTAGTTCTTGGTACTGCTTCTTCTAAAAAGATTCTACTAGTTTCAGGAAAATAAGTATCTACTAAACCTGCATCTTCTAAGATTTTAGAAGAATTAATATCTCCTACTTGTCTTGTCTGAGAAAACGTTCCTGATAAATCAGTCTTTAACCTTGTATTTGTTCCTAAAGTTGCTTTGTGTGAAACTACAAAATCAATTCCTTTAGACTGCGTATCTATTGCATTTGCAAAGAAAGATGCTGCAGAAGCGTTTGCTTGAATTAATAATACATCTAATTCAGAACCTGTACCTGGTCCTTTAAATTGACCTGTATATACAACTCTATCAGCAATATTTACTAAATAACCGTCTACAGTAAAGGTTAAGTTAGATTCTGGTAATTTTGCTGTAAAACCAGCACTAAAACTATTAGACGTTTCTTCTTTTAATTGAGGAATTCCTAATAATTGTGCAGCTTTACTATCATTTGCAAACGTACCTACTTCTACAGGAACTCCGTCTTGAAAAATAGTAGACGTAGAGTTAAAGTTTAATTGGTGTAAAGAAGGAGCTCTAAAACCAGTGTTAAAAGAAGCTCTAATTCTAAAATTATCTGAAGCTTTATAA
>NZ_JASJHV010000113.1:0-32761 GCF_037625555.1 Lacinutrix sp. | reverse complement strand
CAAGTAAATTTTGCTTAAAGATTTCAATATTTTCTATAGGTTGTTTTTGGTGTGTTCTCAATGAATAATGATTTATTACAAAGTACTGAAAATTATATCATATTAAAAATAACTTATTGTTTTTTGATACAAAACAAAAATGATTAGCGAATTCGATATTAACAAAGTAACTTTGCAGCATGACTTTTAGAGACTTAAATTTAAATAGACCATTATATAATGCGCTTGATGACCTAGGGTTTACTACGCCAACACCAATTCAAGCAGAAGCTTTTAGCGTTGTTGCAAGCGGTAAAGATATGGTTGGTATTGCACAAACAGGAACAGGTAAAACTTTTGCCTATATGCTTCCTGTTCTTAAAAACTTACCATTTTCTCAACAAGAAAACCCAAGAGTTTTAGTTTTAGTTCCTACAAGAGAGTTAGTTGTTCAAGTTGTAGATGAAATAGAAAAACTAACAAAATATATTAATACACGAGTTTTAGGTGTTTATGGTGGTACAAATATTAACACCCAAAAACAAGCTATTGCTCAAGGTTTAGATATTATAGTTGCTACTCCTGGACGCTTATATGATTTAGCTTTAAGTCGTGTTTTACAATTAAAATCTATTCAAAAATTAATTATTGATGAAGTTGATGTTATGCTAGACTTAGGTTTTAGACACCAACTTATTAATATTTTTGATTTATTACCAGAACGTCGTCAAAATATTATGTTCTCTGCAACGATGACACATCATGTAGATGAATTGATAGTAGATTTCTTTAAATCTCCAGAAAAAGTATCTATTGCAACATCTGGAACACCACTTGAAAACATTAAGCAAACACGTTATAAAGTACCTAATTTTTACACTAAATTAAACTTACTTAAACATTTGCTGCAAGATGCAGAAACCTATAATAAAGTCTTGATTTTTGTAGCTTATAAAAAGATGGCAGATCGCCTTTTTGAAGCTTTAGAAGAAGAATATAATGAAGAAATTTGTGTTATACATTCTAATAAAACACAAAACTACAGATTACGAAGTATAGAGCAGTTTAGAGAGGGTATTAATAGAATTTTAGTAGCTACAGATGTTATGGCTCGTGGTCTTGATATTGATAATGTAACACATGTTATTAATTTTGACACACCAGAATTTCCAGAAAACTACATGCACAGAATTGGTAGAACAGGTCGTGCAGAACGCGAAGGACAAGCACATATTTTTACTACCGAAAAAGACGAACATGCTCTTGAAGATATTGAAGCATTAATGCAAATGCAAATTGAAGTTTGCGATTTACCAAAAGAAGTTGAAATTTCTAAAGAGCTTATTGAAGAAGAAAGACCACAAATTAGAGAACATAATAATCCTCATAAACGTTTAAAAGACGAAGATGCACCTGGTCCTGCTTTTCATGAAAAATCAGAGAAAAATTCTAAAGAAAATAAAGGCGGCTCTTATAAGTTTAAAATTGCTGCTAAGTATAAAAAGCCAAAAACCAGAGGAGACAAAAACTACCATAAGTATAATAAAAACAAGTAAAATATTATCTTTAGTTTTTCGTTTTAATATAATATGCATTTAAAACCAGCTAATGTCTACTGCTATTTTTAATTTACTTCCAAACTTACAGCCTTTTCATCTTGAAACGCATTATTATGATTTATTTTTAAATCAGCATTGGGTTTTGGTAAATGGCATATCTAAAAAGAAAGCTATCTATGTTTTTAAAGATGAAAACAGATTGCATATCACCGAAAGTGAAACTACTACAAAAACCACTTGGTTTATTGAAAACAAAAATTCTTTTTCTATTGTGACTGAAGATTGTGAAACTAATGTTAAAGCTTACTTTAAGGATGATGATATATTGATACTAAATAGGTTAAAAAGTGACGATTGCGCTATTTTCATAAATGAAAGCAGTTATTCTGAATCTTTAAACTCTATAGAAGATGTACAACAATTCCTGCATGAAAAGTATAAGAATAAAGCGAGTGATTTAATTTTTGATCATGAATTTTATTATATAGAAAAATCTAAAGAATTTGGACCATTAACAGTTGAAGAGCTAACAAAAAAAGTAAAGTTAGAAACTATTAGTCCATACTGTTTTGTTAGAGATGTAAATGAGTACGATTATAGTAATCGATTGCGTATTAGAGATTTAATTAAGGAGTTATAATTATTTAAGTTTCACATATCTTAAAATCTAACACTTTAGTTTAAGTTATTAAAAAAAACAATTAATTACTCTTATTCTTAACAGCCAAAGAATTCTCTATGTCAATTAAATGAAGGTTTAAGGCATATACTGAAATCTGTATCTCTTTTATTAGAAAGCCAAGAGAAATTATTAACAACAACAAAGCTAAACCAAATATCCAAATTGCTAAAGACTGAAGGTTTATATAAATTAAAAACATTGTTAGAACGCATAAAAGCAAACTCGAAATACCAAATAATTGCATTGCTCTAGTTAAATACAATCTTTTTTTAAGATTATTGATTTGTGGCAATAGAGACTCTTCTTTTTTTTCTAAATAAATATCCTTTAAATTTCTAACTATTGATGCATAGGCTAAAAATCGATTGGTATAAGCTAACATTATTAGAGAAATTGCAGAAAATAAAAGAGCAGGTGTATTAAGTGTTAATTCATTCATGGTTTATATATTTAAAAAAAAGCTAGCTTTTCAGCTTGCTTTTTAATATTGTAAGTTTTTTTAAAATAATTTATCTAAACATGCAAAGCACGATCATCAGTTGCAGCTAAAGCAGCTTCTTTTACTGCTTCTGCAAACGTTGGATGTGCGTGAGACATACGCGAAATATCTTCTGCACTTGCTCTAAATTCCATAGCAACAACAGCTTCTGCAATTAAATCTGCACAACGTGCACCAATCATGTGTACACCTAAAACTTCGTCTGTTTTTTCATCTGCTAAGATTTTTACAAATCCATCGATATCTCCACTTGCTCTTGCTCTACCTAAAGCTCTAAAAGGAAACTGTCCTGCTTTATATGCAATACCTTCTGCTTTTAATTCTTCTTCAGTTTTACCAACTGCAGCAACTTCTGGCCAAGTGTAAACAACACCTGGAATTAAATTATAATCTATATGTGGTTTTTGTCCTGCTAAAGTTTCAGCTACAAAAACACCTTCTTCTTCTGCTTTATGAGCTAACATTGCTCCTTTTATAACATCTCCAATGGCATAAATATTACTAACAGATGTTTGTAAATGTTCGTTAGTTTCTACTTGTCCTCTATCAGTTAATTTAACACCAACTGTTTCTAGATTTAAACCATCAGTATATGGACGTCGTCCTACAGAAACTAAACAATAATCTCCTACAAACTCTACGTCTTCTCCTTTTTTGTTTTTTGCTTTTACAACAACTTCGTCTCCATTGCGGGCTACAGATTCTACTTTGTGAGACAACATCATCTTACATTTTGCTTTTTTAAAGACCTTATTAAGCTCTTTAGATAAGCTAGCATCCATTGTTGGAATAATGCGATCCATGTACTCAACAACTGTAACTTCTGCTCCTAAACGGCGATACACTTGACCTAACTCTAAACCAATTACGCCTCCTCCAATAATTATTAAATGTTTTGGAATTTCTTTAAGTTTTAAAGCTTCGGTAGAAGTAATAACACGTTCTTTATCTAAAGTGATAAATGGTAAGTTAGAAGGTTTAGATCCTGTAGCTACTATACTGTGTTTTGCTTCAATTTCAATGGCCTTTTCACAATCAATATTTATATGTGTAGCATCTTTAAAGCTACCAACACCTTGATAAACATCGATGTTGTTTTTTTTCATAAGAAAATCAATTCCACCTGTTGTTTGGTCTACAACTGCTTGCTTACGACCAATCATTTTTTCAAGATTAACCTTAATTTCTCCAGGAATTTCAATTCCATGATCTGCAAAATGCTTTGTTGCTTCTTCGTAATGATGAGAAGAACTTAATAATGCTTTACTTGGAATACAACCTACGTTTAAGCAAGTTCCGCCTAAAGTTGAATATTTTTCTATTATTGCTGTTTTCATGCCTAGTTGTGCACAACGTATTGCTGCTACATATCCTCCAGGTCCTGATCCAATTACTGCTACATCGTATTTACTCATAAAAAATGGTTTTGTATATATTTTCCGATGTTTCGGAAATGACAAATTTAATTACATAACAAAAATACAATTTTGATTTGTGACAAACCAATGACTATTCATTAATTTTTAACTAGGGAAACCAAGTATTTCGCCCATGCCAACAGTAAAGAGCCAACAGCCGTAAATAGCGTGTTCTATAGATACTAAAAGTGTGGATTTGGTTTTTTTATAGGTTAAAGCAAATAATAAACCGCAAAAAAATGTAAGTATAATTACTAAACTGTTTTTAAATAATAAATGTGCTAAAGAGAAAACAATAGCATTTATAAAAATAAATCGTTTTTTATTTTGAAATAAGCTCTCGTAACGCTGAAAATAAAACGTTCTATATATTAATTCTTGAGGATAAACAGAAAATACGCTATAAAAAAACAGTATAAAAACCCATAATAATGGTTTGTTTTTTAGCACTATAAATAAATCTGAAGGTGAAGTAAAATAAACATAAATACTCGTTAAAATAGCGATACCTATAAGTTTAATTAATGTTTGCTTAAAAAATAATTTCCAATTAAAGTTTTTTGCAATTTTGAATTTATTTTTTTCAACTTTTAATAATACATATATAATGTAAAAGTAACCTAAAACACCAATTATTAACTTAATCCAAGCAGGAAAATTTACATCAAAACTTACAGGAATCACAAAAAATATAATAAATAATTCTATTAACTTATATCTAGCAGATTGTAACATATTTTAAACTGAAATTGCTGTGGTGTGTTTCACTTCATTAATCATAAACATACTATGGGTACTACCAATATGGTCTATTGTAGTTAATTTTTTTACCATAAATTCTCTAAAAGCTTGCATATTCTTAACTAAGACTTTTAATAAATAATCGTAATCACCACTTATATGAAAGCATTCTAAAACCTCTTCTAACTTAGTAACTTCTTTTTCAAAACTAACCACATAATCTTGAGTGTGTTTGGACAACTTTATATGGCAAAAAGCAACAAACGATTTTTCTATAGATTCTTTTTTTATTAAAGCTACATATTTGTCTATTACACCATTATTCTCCATTTTTTTTATCCGCTCGTAAACAGCAGTAATAGAAAGATTTAACTTATTGGACAGCTCTTTATTAGTCTGTTTACAATCTTCTTGTAATAGCTGAATGAGCTTAGTATCAATAATATCGAAAGTCATAATCGAAAAATTTTCAGTTTAGTGAATAAATTTAGTGTTTTATATTTAAAATAAACTAATACTTACATCTTATTCAGTTTTATAAACTGAATTTATACAAATCTATTGATTATTAATCTAAAATATATTAGTTTTATAAAATTATAATCAACATCTTTAATTTATAAAACACAAACTTATGGCATTTAAACCAGCAAACAACATACAAGATTTACAATATTTTGGAGAATTTGGAGGCGTTAATCCTTCCATTTCAGATTCTTCTACTTATACCTTTATAGAAGCAAAAACAATGTTTGATACTTTTGAAGGTAATACAGATGGTTGCTACTTATATTCACGTCATTCTACACCTAGTAATTTATATTTAGGCGAAGCTTTAGCAGCAATGGAAGGCACAGAAACTGCAAACGTTGCTGGATCAGGAATGGGAGCCATTACACCAACACTTTTACAATTGTGTGGCGCAGGAGATCATATTGTTTCTAGCAGAACAATTTATGGTGGTACTTATGCTTTTTTAAAGAATTTTACACCAAGAATGAACATTCAAACATCGTTTGTTGATATAACAAAATTAGATGTAGTTGAAGCTGCAATTACACCAAACACAAAAGTATTATACTGTGAGTCTGTTAGCAATCCACTTCTTGAAGTTGCAGATATTAAAGGTTTAGCTGCTTTAGCAAAAAAACACAATTTAACTTTAGTTGTAGATAATACATTTTCACCACTATCAATCTCTCCTGCACAATTGGGTGCAGATGTTGTAATACATAGTTTAACAAAATTCATCAACGGATCAAGTGACACAATGGGCGGCGTTGTTTGTGGTACTGCAGAGTTTATAAACTCACTTAAAAGTGTTATTGATGGCGCAAGTATGTTACTTGGAGCATCTATGGATAGTTTACGTTCTTCTTCAATTTTAAAAAATATGAGAACGCTTCATATTAGAATGAAACAACACAGTAAAAACGCTTCTTTTTTAGCCGAAAAATTTGAAGGTTTAGGTATTAAAACGGTGTATCCTGGATTAACGTCTCATCCTTCTCATGAAGTATTTAAATCTATGATGAATACAGAATATGGTTTTGGTGGCATGCTAACTATTGATGCTGGATCACTTGATAAGGCTAATGTGTTAATGGAATTAATGCAAGAAAAAAACTTAGGCTATTTAGCTGTAAGTTTAGGATTCTACAAAACATTATTTAGTGCGCCAGGAACTTCTACATCTTCAGAAATTCCTGAAGATGAACAAGCAGAAATCGGATTATCAGAAGGTTTAATTCGTTTTTCTATTGGATTAGATGATGATATTGAGCGTACTTTTAAAATGATGAAAGCATGCATGGAACAAGTTGGTGTTTTACAACCTGAAATAGCATAATTACTAAAAAATAATTGCAATTAATAAGCCTGAACTATTTACTAATAATTCAGGCTTTTATATGTATAAAAATTATAGTTTATTTTTTTTACCCCAAGACTCTGCCTAGAGTAATTGTATTGATTAAATACCTTTCAAGCGTTCCCATAACACTGCCATTGCATTACCAAAGTCATCAACTTTAGGTTTAAAAGGTTTCATATTTAGTCTGTTATTTTCTTCAAAAAGTTGCAAACTAAAAACAGACTCGTATCCTTTTTTTTTTATTAATGGATAACGCAAATCGTTATATAAAAATTCATTTTCATTTTTTCTTACAACACTAAAATAATCATTGCTAAACCACGCTAAATCTTTTAAGTCTTTAAAATTATTTTTAGTTATGCTTCTGTTTTTTGGCAATGTTTTCCATTCTGAAAAGCGATTTGAAGTATCAAACAAAGAATAATAGGCTACTTGATAAGTAGTATCTGTTTCTGCAATACCATACCACAAAATAGTATTAAAAATTGATGGTTGTGAACTGTAGCGTGAATACTCAATATTTTTTTCAGCCAAAGATTTTTTAAAAATAGAATCAATATATAATTTATTACCAATAGTAAATAACATATAAATAGAACTTATAGTAATACCATAGGTTAACCATTTTTTTCTTTTTACAGTAGTTCTTTTATAAAACAATAATACAATAACACATATTAAAAATGGTAGTGTATATAAAGGATCTGCAACTGCAATATTATTAAAAGCCACGCGATAATTAGAAAAAGGCGCAAATAATTGTGTCCCATAAGGCGTAAAACAATCTAAAATAGGATGTGTAAATAAAGAACAGAAAAATAATAATCGCCAATCTTTTAAGGTTGTTGTATTTAAACGTTTTCCTTTGTTATAGAGTTTAAAAACAAACCAACCAATTAAAAAAGTACCAAAAATAGAAAACAAAATAGAATGCATAAAACCACGATGAAACAGCATAATATCTATTTCATTACTATAAAATAGTCTACCAATAAAAACATCTAAATCTGGAATGGTACCACCAATGGCTCCAAACAATAAGGCTTTATTACCTATTTTCTTTCCTAAAACAGCTTCGCCACAAGCTGCACCTAAAATAATTTGTGTTAATGAATCCATATAATTAGCAAATTTACAACGTGAAAACGAATTTGCAAATGAGTTAACAAAATCGTAACATTACAACTCTAAAACTAACTTATATGCAAGACAACAATCTTTCCGATATTGATATTCAAGACCAAAAAATAAAAGAAAACAAAGAACTAAATTTCTTTGAAGCTCTAGTTCCTGTATTAATTTTAATGGGCTTATTAGCATATAACATCTTTTTTGTGGATGGCCAAGAATGGTTTGGCACTTACACTAACCAGATTATTTTATTAATAGGAGGATTTGTAGCCATGATTGATGGTTTTATGAACAAGGTTCCATTTATGGTCATGATTACAGAGATTTGGGAAAATTTAAAAAGCGTATTTGTTCCCATCATGATTCTATTTTTAGTTGGAGCATTAGCTGGAACATGGCTTATTAGTGGTGTTATTCCTGCAATGGTTTATTACGGACTACAAGTTTTAAGTCCAGAAATCTTTTTGCCTGCTTCTGTTATAATTGCAGCGGTAATTTCTATAGCTACAGGAAGCTCTTGGACAACTTCTGCAACAGTTGGTATAGCATTGGTTGGTATTGGTACAGCTCTAGGTATTAATCCTGGAATGATTGCTGGTGCAGTAATTTCTGGTGCTTATTTTGGAGATAAAATGTCACCTTTAAGCGACACAACTAATTTAGCTCCTGCTATGGCTGGAACAGATTTATTTACACACATAAAATATATGGCATATACTACTGTACCAACTATTATAATTACGTTAATTGTTTTTGGTGTCATTAGTGCATCTATAGATACTTCTGGAAATGCAGATATTTCTCAAATATTAGAAACAATTGATGCTACATTTAATATTACACCATGGTTATTTTTAGTTCCAGTAGGTGTGGTTAGTTTAATTTTATTAAAAACAAAACCACTTATAGCCTTAGGAGCTGGTGTAGCTTTAGCCATTGTTTTTGCCTTAATCTTTCAACCAAATGTTATAGAAAATGTAACAGGATCTAAAACTCAGACTATTGCTAATTCAATATTTACAGACACCAATATACCAATAGATGATTCCACGTATATTTCAAATCTAAATAAAAATGATATTGAAGCCATTAATAATAATAAAGATTTAGAACTGCTTTTAACAGATGGTGGAATCGAGAAAAACTTTTCAAATATTGAATTACAACAAATCTTTGCAAATTCTAACTACGATAAAAAAACACTAGAAATAAAAACAGATAGTTTAAGTAGACTTTTAACAATAGACAAACTAAAACAACTTTTTGGTGCTGGTGGAATGAATGGTATGATTTGGACCATACTACTTATATGTTCCGCAATGGTATTTGGTGGTATAATGGATGCTATTGGTGCTCTAGCAAGAATTACAAAAGCTTTACTATCTGTTGCTACAACAGTTTTTGACTTATTTGCAAGTACAGTTATTAGCTGCTTAGTATTAAACACAATTGCTAGCGATCAATACTTAGCACTTGTAATACCTGGTAAAATGTTTAAAAAAGCATACGAAGACAAAGGTCTAGCGCCAGAAAACTTAAGTAGAACATTAGAAGATTCTGGAACCGTTACTTCTGTATTAATACCTTGGAATACCTGTGGTGCCTATCAATCTGGTGTATTAGGTGTTGGCGTTGCAGAGTATTTTGTTTATGCTATATTTAATTGGCTAAGTCCATTTACTACACTTTTCTTTGCTGCACTAAATATTAAAATTAGACAACTAAAAAAATAAATAGTTTTAAATTATTGTTTTTTATAATTACTATAATCTAAACTTATAGCCTAATAAGGTTTTAAAATTTTATTAGGCTATTTTTTTTGGACTCATGTATATATTTGTATCAAGAAATTTATTAATTATAACATATACAACAATGACTGCAGTAGGAAAAAAATTCCCAAATTTAAATGTTGATGCCATGAACGAAATGGGAGACACTTTTAAACTAAATGTATTAGAAGAAGCAATAAACAACAAGAAAAAGGTATTATTATTCTGGTACCCAAAAGATTTTACTTTTGTTTGTCCTACAGAATTACATGCTTTTGAAGCTGCAAAAGCAGAATTCGAAAAAAGAAATACAATTGTAATTGGTGCTTCTTGCGATACACCAGAAGTGCATTTTGCATGGTTAAACACACCAAAAGATAATGGAGGAATAGAAGGTGTAACTTACCCAATATTAGCAGACTCTAACAGAAACCTAGCTTCTGCATTAGGTGTTTTAGATATCACAGAAGGAGAGTACGACGAGGAGTCTGGTTTATTTGTAGTAGAAGGAGACAATGTATCTTACAGAGCTACTTATGTAATAGACGAAGATGGAGTTGTACAGCACGAAGGAGTAAATAATATGCCAATAGGTAGAAATGTAAACGAATTTTTACGTATTGTAGATGCTTTAACACACGTTCAAGAAAAAGGAGAAGTATGTCCTGCAAACTGGGAAGAAGGAAAAGATGCAATGAGTGCTAATAGATTAGGTACTGCAGAGTATTTAGCAAACCACGTAAACTAGACTATGATGGTACAAGAATTAAGTCAAGATAATCTGTCTGAAATTATTTCTAATAACGAAACAGTAATCGTGCAATATTCTGCAACATGGTGCGGAAACTGCAGAATTATGAAGCCAAAATTAAAGAAATTAGCTTCAGAAAACGAGAATGTATCCTTTGTAATTGCAGATGCAGAAAAATTTCCAGAATCTAGAACATTAGCAACTGTAGATAATTTACCAACATTTGCTACTTTTAAAAATGGCGCTTTTGTAAATCAAGTACAAACAAACAAGTTTGACGTTTTAAAAGACCTAGTAAACCAAGTACTATAAATTATTAAAGTTTTCTATTAAATAGAAACATAACAAAAGTTAAAAATGAAATTACCAGTAATAAAGCACCTAACACAATTTATAGAAGAAAACGACGAAGACTTTTTAGTTGAAACTATAGAAACTCTAGAAGCGTTAACAGAAGTTCCTTCATTAAAAGACGAAGAGTTAGATGTTATTGGAGAACTAATTTCTAATATGTATGGTGCTATAGAAGTTAATAAAATGATAAAAAAAGGCACAACAAAAAAAGAAGCCTTAAATAATTTTATGCAGCGTGTACTGGGCGCAATAGACAAATAGAAAAAGAAAAATGACACTTTAAAAAAAGCCGCTTTGCGAAAGCAAGGTGGTTTTTTGTATTTATACAAACTTGATTTTTAATATTTTTCAACTAACTTCGTTTAACGTCTAATAAAAAACATTAAAACAATTTTCTATTTTCGTATTGTGCGTCATTAAAATCAGAACTCAAAATTGAAAATTCTACTGAAAATAATAATCCGATTTATCCTTTTTTGTGTTCTAACTGCTTTGACTCAAATCGGTGGAATTGTTTATTTATTAAGTTTAATAATTTCTAAAAAGTGGAATAAAAATCTAAAGTTTAAAACTCTGATTATTTTTATAAGTCTTTACCTTTTTTCAACGCTTTTAATTGTTCCTTTAATTTCACCAATTTTTGGAAGAGAAAAAGTGAACCATTCCGAAAAAATAAAACCAACGAATTATATGACAGTTTTATTAAATAGGAACTATGTAAAACCAAAACTAAACGAATTATTAAGCAAAACGGAAAAAAAACTGAACGGAACGAATATTGAAATTAATTATTTAGATGCCAATTTTCCTTTCATTAATAAGTTCCCTCTACTTCCACATTTGAGTCATAATGACGGAAAAAAGATTGACATAAGTTTGGTTTACGAAACTGAAAACGGAATTATTACGAATAAACAAAAATCTATAAGTGGTTACGGAGTTTTTGAAAATCGGAAAATAACTGAACATAACCAAATCGAAAAGTGTTTAAAGAATGGATATTTTCAATACGATTTTCCAAAATATTTGACTTTAGGAAAAATTAATAAAGAATTAGTTTTCTCGGAAAAAGGAACAAAAAAACTAATAGAGAACATCTTGAAAAGTAAGGATTTAGGAAAATTATTTATTGAACCACATTTAAAAAGCAGAATGAATTTAAAAAACAATAGAATAAGATATCACGGATGTAGAGCTGTAAGACACGATGATCATATTCACATACAACTGAAATAAAAAAAACGAACGCACTACACCGTATATAATTTATTGCTGGCTTCTCGCCTACTTACGAAAGTCCTCGCGGACTTTCTTGGTTGGTAAATAATTGCTTGAAACACGCAACAAACCATATAAAACAACGTTAAACGAACATTCAAATTCTCTCAATAAAAAAGGTTTACATTTAAAAACGTACACCTTTATTTATTAATTTAATTTTTATTTACTTTAAATCAAATCGATCTAAATTCATAACTTTAGTCCAAGCATTAACAAAATCTGTTACAAATTGTTCTTGTCCATCATTTGCACCATATACTTCGGCAACTGCTCTTAATTCTGTATTAGACCCAAAAATTAAATCTACCCTTGTTCCAGAAAACTTCATTGCTCCTGTTCTTCTATCTCTACCAATAAATTCTTTCTCTTCTGTATTGGCTGCTTTCCATGTTAACGAAAAATCTAAAACATTAGTAAAGAAATCGTTTGTTAAATGTTCAATATTATCTGTAAAAACTCCATGTTTGGAACCATCGTAATTTGCGCCTAAAACTCTTAATCCACCAACTAAAACTGTCATTTCTGGTATAGAAAGTGTTAACAGGTTAGCACGATCTACAAGTAAATCTTCAGCAGCTACATTTAGTTTATTATTCATATAATTTCTAAAACCATCTGCTAGTGGCTCTAAATAGCCAAAAGATTCTAAATCTGTTTGCGCTTGTGATGCATCTCCTCTACCTTGTGTAAAAGGAACATTAACATTGTGTCCTGCATTTTTTACGGCTTGTTCTATACCAACATTTCCGGCTAAAACAATTAAATCTGCTATAGAAACTGTACCATTAAATTCTGCTTTAATTTTTTCTAAAACAGTTAAAACTTTATTTAATTCTTCTGGATTATTTACTTCCCAACTACGTTGTGGTTCTAAACGTAAACGTCCACCATTTGCGCCACCTCTTTTATCTGATCCTCTATATGTAGAAGCAGATGCCCAAGCTGTAGACACCATTTGAGACACAGTAAGACCAGAAGCTAATATCAATTGCTTTAAAGAGTCTATATCTAAATCACTTAAAGTATAACTTACTTGTGGAATAGGATCTTGCCATATTAACTCTTCTTTTGGTACCTCTGGACCTAAATAGCGATTTATTGGTCCCATATCTCTATGTGTTAACTTATACCAAGCACGCGCAAAAGCATCTTCAAAAACTTTATGGTCTTTATGAAAACGTTTAGAAATCTCTAAATAAGTTGGATCCATTTTTAATGCCATATCAGCAGTTGTCATCATCAATGCTTGAGTACCATTTCCTCCTGCAGCAGGAGCTTGACGTGCATTAGATGCAGCAGTTGGTGTCCATTGGTGTGCACCAGCTGGACTTTTAGTTAATTCCCAATCGTAATTTAGAAGTACTTCAAAATAATCTGCATCCCATTGTGTTGGGTTTGGTGTCCATGCACCTTCAATACCACTTGTAATAGTATCGTCTAAAACACCGGACTGGAATGTGTTTTTCCAACCTGTACTCATTTCTTCTATAGAAGCACCATGAGGTTCTACTCCTACATACTTATCTGGATCTGCAGCACCATGCGCTTTACCAAATGTATGTCCTCCGCCAACTAGGGCAACAGTTTCTTCATCGTTCATCGCCATTCTACCAAAAGTAATTTTAATATCGTGTGCAGATTTTAGAGGATCTGGTTCTCCGTTAGGTCCTTCTGGATTCACATAAATTAATCCCATATGTACTGCACCTAAATGCCCTTCTAAATCTCCATCACTTGTATCGTAACGCTCATCATTATCTAACCAGCCTGTTTCGCTTCCCCAATAAATATCTTGTTCTGGTTCCCAAACATCTTCTCGTCCTCCTGCAAAACCAAATGTTGGAAATCCCATAGATTCAAATGCACAATTTCCTGCAAGAATCATTAAATCTGCCCAAGAAATTTTATTACCATATTTCTTTTTTACTGGCCATAATAATAAACGTGCTTTATCTAAATTGCCATTATCTGGCCAACTATTTAAAGGCGCAAAACGGTGTGAACCAGAACCTGCTCCTCCTCTTCCATCTCCAACTCTATATGTTCCTGCACTATGCCATGCCATCCTAATCATAAAACCACCATAATGTCCATAATCTGCTGGCCACCAATCTTGAGAATCTGTCATTAAATTAATGACATCTTGCTTTAACGCTTTAAAATCTAGACTGTTAAAAGCTTCTGCATAATTAAAATGGTCTCCCATTGGGTTCGATTTTAAAGCATTTTGTCTTAAAATGTTTAATTTCAATTCATTAGGCCACCAATCTCTATTACTCGTTCCTCCTCCAGCTGATATTTTTTGAGAACCACTTAAAAAAGGACATTTACTTGTATCTCCATTCATATTATGATTGTTTTTATTATCCATAGTTTTATATTTAAGATTATGCAATTTGTAAATTTAGCAAAATTGATTTGTAGAATGTCTTAAAAAAAGAGGTTTGTTTTTATATTGTAATAGTTTTTAACTATCATGTAAATTAAAGTCATTGTAATTACTTATTAAATTCAAAAAAAAATTGAATTAAAAGTGCTAACATTTAAGTAGAATGTTTATTTTTAAAATTAAATAAAAAAATATATAAATGGCTAAAATAACTTTAGGAGGAACTCCTGTTGAAACTTCAGGAAACTTAACAAAAATAGGAGAAAAAGCTCCAGATTTCACTTTAACAGTTAGTGATTTATCTACTCAAAAATTATCAGATTTTGAAGGCAATAAATTAGTGCTCAATATTTTTCCGAGTGTAGATACAGGAACTTGTGCTACATCTGTAAGAGCATTTAACAAGGAAGCTGCAGAAATGGAGAATACAAGAGTTTTATGTATTTCTAGAGATTTACCATTTGCTCAAGCTAGATTTTGTGGTGCTGAAGGTATAGAAAATGTAATGATGCTTTCTGATTTTAAAGACGGCAAATTTGGTAAGGATTATGGTTTAGAGTTTGCTAATGGACCTTTTGAAGGTTTACACTCACGCTGTGTTATTGTTTTAGATGAAAACGGAATTGTTAAATACACAGAGCAAGTACTTGAAGTTGCGGACGAACCTAACTACAAAGCATCTTTATATGCACTTTTAGATGAGTAAAAAAAAAGATTGTTTTTTGGTAAATAGAATTAAAAGTGTTGGTTTCGCTTTTAAAGGCGCCTATCTATTAATAACAACAGAAGCAAGTATAAAAGTACAATTATCTATAGGTGTTATAATGACTATTGCTGGATTCTACTTTGATCTCTCACTAACCGAGTGGTGCATACAAATTATTATTATTGCAATAATTATTGCTGTAGAAGGTGTTAATACAACTATTGAAGAAATTGCAGATTTTATACATCCAGAGCATCATCAAAAAATTGGTTTAATAAAAGATTTAGCAGCAGGAGCTGTTTTTATAGTTGCAATTGCAGCGGTAATTATTGTCTGCATTATTTATATTCCTAAAATTATTTAATCTCTTTTAAACACAATTACTAATTAGGAAAACCGTTAGTTATTTGTATTTTTACGTAATATAAAAACCAAAAATGGCAAAAGTAAAATCTAAAACAACTAAAAAAAAGCGCTCTTTTAAAGCACCCAGTTTTAAATTAACAAGTCAACAAAAGCTTATTTTTGGTAGTCTTTTAGGGCTTTTAGGAATCTTAATATTTATCTCGTTTTTATCTTTTCTTTTTACAGGAAAAATAGATCAGAGTGTAGTTAACGAAATTCCATCTAGAACTGTTGAAACTAAAAATTGGGCAAGCCAAACAGGTGCTTGGCTTAGTGATTTTTTTATACAACGTGGTTTCGGTATCTCTTCATTTATTTTTTCTGGTTTAATATTTGTTTCAGGAATTTATATTCTGCTAGATTTAAAAAAAAATAAACTTTTTAAACATTGGTTTTGGGGAACACTAATTATTATTTGGACCTCGATTTTATTCGGCTTTATTATTCCTAAAATTGGACTTTTATCAGGTGTTATTGGTTTTGAAATAAATTTGTTTTTACAAAATTATATAGGAAAAGTTGGTGTTGGTCTTTTACTAGTTTTTGGAGTAATAACGTATTTAGCAATTCGGTTTGGTTTTACACCAGAGCGTATTGGCTTGCTCTTTAAAAGTGCAAAAAAAGACATTAAATCTGAATTTGAAAATGCAAGTAGCTACACTATTGTACCAGTAGACAATGCACTTAGTGATAAAGCAGAAGCCATTAAAACAGCATTCGAAATTAATGTTGAAACTGTAGAACCTACAATTACTAACTATTCTAAAATTGAAGAACCACAGGTTAAAGAACCTAAAACATCAAAAACTACATTTGAGGTAGAAATACCAAAAGAGGAGGAAGCGGAAGAGGAATTACAAATGAAGATAGAAGAAATTGCTGAAGAAAAATCTGAAACAGATAACCTATCAGACAAATTAGTAGCAGACTTTGGGCAATTTGATCCTACTTTAGAACTTAGTAATTTTCAGTTTCCAAGTCTAGATTTATTAAAGAAATACGATGTAGAAGGTATAAAAATTAACCAAGAAGAACTTGAGGAAAATAAAAATAAAATTGTTGAAACTTTAAACAATTATAAAATTGGTATTCAAACCATAAAAGCCACTATTGGCCCAACAGTTACATTATACGAAATTGTTCCAGATGCAGGAATTAGAATTTCGAAAATTAAAAATCTTGAAGATGATATTGCATTGTCTTTAGCTGCATTAGGTATTAGAATAATTGCTCCTATTCCAGGAAAAGGTACTATTGGTATAGAAGTACCAAATAAAAATGCAACTATTGTATCTATGCGTTCTGTAATTGCATCTCAAAAATTTCAGAAAACAGACATGCATCTTCCTATTGCTATTGGTAAAACAATTAGTAACGAAACATTAGTAATTGATTTAGCTAAAATGCCACACTTACTTATGGCTGGTGCTACAGGTCAAGGAAAATCGGTTGGATTAAATGCAGTATTAACCTCTTTGCTTTACAAAAAGCATCCAGCAGAAGTTAAGTTTGTTTTGGTAGATCCTAAAAAAGTAGAATTAACTTTATTTAATAAAATAGAACGTCATTATTTAGCAAAATTACCAGACGAAGCAGAGGCCATTATTACAGATAATACTAAAGTAATTAATACACTTAATTCGCTTTGTATTGAAATGGACAACAGATATGAGCTGCTTAAAAACGCACTCTGTCGTAACATCGTAGAATATAATAAAAAGTTTAAAGCACGAAAATTAAATCCAAACGATGGTCATGCCTATTTACCTTATATCGTTTTAGTTGTAGATGAGTTTGCAGATTTAATTATGACAGCAGGAAAAGAAGTAGAAACTCCTGTTGCACGTTTAGCACAATTAGCACGTGCTATTGGTATTCACTTAATAATTGCAACACAAAGACCATCTGTAAACGTAATTACTGGTATAATTAAAGCAAATTTCCCTGCTCGAATAGCGTTTAGAGTATCTAGTAAAATAGATTCGCGTACTATTTTAGATGCTGGAGGAGCAGACCAACTTATTGGTCGTGGAGATATGCTCTACACCCAAGGAAACGACATGATTAGGATTCAATGTGCTTTTGTAGACACACCAGAAGTAGAAAGAATAGTAGACTTTATTGGTGCTCAAAAAGCTTATCCAGATGCTTATTTACTTCCAGAGTATGTTGGCGAAGAAGGTGGCACGAGTCTTGATATAGATATAGACGATAGAGATAAACTGTTTCGTCAAGCTGCAGAAATTATTGTTACAGCACAACAAGGTTCTGCTTCACTATTGCAACGTAAATTAAAATTAGGTTACAATCGTGCTGGACGAATTATAGATCAATTAGAAGCAGCAGGAATTGTTGGCGGTTTTGAAGGTAGTAAAGCAAGACAGGTTTTAGTAACAGATTTAGTTGCTCTCGATCAATTATTAGAAAACGAAGGTCAATAAAAAAGATTTAATCAAATTTAAAAATGAAAAAAATAGTATTAGTATTCGCTTTAATAATTTCTACAGTAACATTTGCTCAAAATGATGCTAAAGCAAAATCGCTTTTAAATGAAGTATCAGCTAAAGTAATAAGCTACAAGAATATTTCAATAGATTTTAAAAATGTTTTAGAAAACACTTCAGAAGACATAAGACAAGAAACACGTGGTGATGTCACTATAGAAGGTGATAAATATAGATTAAACGGTTTAGGTATAACACGAATTTTTGATGGTAGTAAACTATATACTATTAACCCAGGAGATAACGAGGTTACTATTTCTTCTGTATATGAAGAAGATGAAGGTACTGTTACACCAAGCAAAATGTTAACATTTTACGAGGAAGGTTTTACTTGTAAAATGGATATTATTCAAAATGTTAAAGGTAGAAAAATTCAATATGTAAAATTATCTCCAATGGACTCTAATTCAAGCATGAAATATATCCTTTTAGGTATAGATGCCGAGACAAAACATATTTATAATCTTATAGAAATTGGTAAAAACGAAATTAAAACGACCTTAACTGTTAATTCTTTTAAAACAAACGAGCCTATCTCAAAAACCTTGTTTACATTTGACAAGAGTAAGTATAAAAAAGATTACACTATTATTAAACTAGATTAGGTCCAATTAGTGAAAATATTAGATAGATACATATTAACTTCTTATCTAAAAACTTTTATCAGCGTGTTTGTTATTCTCATGCTGATTTTTGTATTACAGGCTATTTGGTTATATATAAAGGAATTAGCCGGTAAAGATTTAGATGTCTTAACTGTGTTAAAATTTCTGTTTTACATCACTCCTACTCTAATTCCATTAATTTTACCATTAACAATACTACTATCCTCAATTATGGTTTTTGGAAATTTTGCCGAAAACTATGAGTTTGCAGCAATGAAATCTACAGGCATTTCTTTGCAACGCGCAATGTCGAGTCTAAGCATCTTTATTGTAATATTAAGTATCACTACTTTCTTTTTTAGTAATAATATTATTCCAAGAGCAGAATACGAAAGTTATAATTTACGAAAAAATATTGCAAAAGTAAAGCCTGCAATGGCTATTGCAGAAGGACAATTTAATCAAATTGGTGATAATTTTAATATTAAGGTAGCCAACAAAACGGGTGATCGTGGACAATATTTAGAAGATGTTCTTATACATCGTGGCCAAACCAGAAAACCTGGAAACCACATTACTATAATTGCCAAAACAGGAGAACTTGTTAGTAACGAAGAATCTGATGTTTTAAAATTAGTGCTTTTTGATGGTTATTATTATGATGATACACCTCCAAAAAAACATGAAGAGAAAATAAAGAAACCTTTTTTAAAAAGTGAGTTTGCAAAATACACGATGAATATAGATTTATCGCAATTAAACGCTGTAGACTTAGAAGAAAAAAATACAGATAACAAGTACACTATGCTTGCTATAGGAGATCTTAATTACACAACAGATTCTCTTATAATAGAACGTAAAACTGAATATAAAAAGTTTGGAACTACATTATATAACAGAACAAATATTGGAACATTAAACCTTTCGGTTAAAAAAAATGACACTATTTTTAATGGAACAATAATAGACTTATTCAATACAAAACAAAAAGTCCAGCTTCTAGATTACGCAATAAATGCTGTTTCTAGTACAGAACAAATAATAACTGCAAAAGAAACTAATATAAAAGGTGGTACAATTTGGCTAAACAAACACATTATTGCACTTCATGAAAAATTCGCGCTTGCTATAGCGTGCATTATCTTATTTTTTGTTGGAGCTCCATTAGGTGCCTTAATTAGAAAAGGAGGATTGGGATTACCAATGGTAATTGCAATTGTAATATTTTTAAGCTACCATTTTATTGGAATTTTCGCAAAAAATAGCGCAAAAGACGGTTCCTTTAATCCTGCATTAGCAACATGGTTCTCCACACTTATCATGCTACCCTTAAGTATTTATTTAACCACAAGAGCTACAAAAGATAGAGGTTTGTTTGAAACTGACGGACTATTAGAACCATTAAAAAAATTCTTTAATATTAAAAAAAAAACCGAGTTTAGTACAAGAGTCTTTAATGTAGATTCTGAAGATTATAATATTCTTAAAAAATTAGAAGACAATAAACTTATCGCTATTGTAAAAAATTATAGAAATTTCGATTACACCGTAGAACATAAAAACACTGCTATTTCTTTACTTACTTACAGAGGTATCACTAGGCAAGAGTTAAAAATGGCAGGCCATTTAGATAAAGATTTTCTTGAAGAAGCAAGCACGTTAAAAAACGATTATTTTGAAGATTCTAAATTAGCATTTGTACTTTATTGTATTGGTATGCTTTTTATCTTAGGTGGAAGAGTCTTAATTAATAATAAGCTTTCTGGCATAGGTAACATCGTTTTTATTATTGGTATTATTATCTTTCTAACATTCATATTTGCTCTAGCAAAATCTTTTTCAAAACACACAAATTTATACAAGCACCTAGGGAAAACCAACAGTATAAATGGTATACTATTTTCTGCTTTAGGTTTACCGTTATATTTTGTTTTTTATTTTATTCAGAAAAAGCAAATTAAAAAAGATTTAGAAGTTGTAGAATTTAATAATTTTGACAATCAAGAAATAAGAAACAAACTTGATACTCCAAAAGCAGTAGAAATAGATCCAATAAAAAAAGAAAGAAATCTACTATTTAAAGCATCAATAGGCGCTTTAATATTATCGGCTATTTATGTTATTCTTTATTTTGTACTCGCTAACAATAAATTGGCACAATATGCATCTTCTTCATTACAATTAAGTTTAATTTCATGTATTGTTAGCATATTTTACTTTTTTAAAAGTAGATTGAAGTAAGAATGCAAAAACTATTCTGATATTGGGAAATCTAATATTTATTCAATAAATAAATCATAATTAAGCAATATCTTTGCTTAAGAAAAGTATTATAATGATCACTAAAACCAAACCAAAAGTGGCTTTTAAACTAAACACTATTCAAGAGGCAATTAACGATATTAAAGCAGGAAAAATTATTATTGTTGTTGATGATGAAGATAGAGAAAATGAAGGTGATTTTCTTGCTGCTGCAGAACTAGTTACTCCAGAAATGATTAATTTTATGGCTACACATGGTCGTGGCTTAATTTGTGCTCCTTTAACCGAGGAGCGGTGTAAAGATCTTGGTTTACATATGATGGTCACTAATAATACCGATCCAATGGAGACTGCTTTTACAGTTTCGGTAGACTTAAAAGGTCAAGGTGTAACTACTGGTATTTCGGCTAGTGATAGAGCATTAACTATTAAATCTTTAGTAAACAAAAACATAAAACCTTTTGATTTAGCAAGACCAGGTCATATATTCCCTTTAGTTGCAAAAGAAGGTGGTGTGCTCAGAAGAACAGGACATACTGAAGCTGCTATTGATTTTGCACGTTTAGCAGGATTAGATGCTGCTGGTGTAATTGTTGAAATAATGAATGAAGATGGTACAATGGCACGTTTACCTCAGCTTATTGAAGTCGCTAAAAAATTCGATTTAAAATTAGTTTCTATTGAAGATTTAGTGGCTTATAGAATGGATCATGATTCTCTAATAGATAAAAAAGAAGACTTTAATATTGAGACTAGATTTGGTAGTTTTAGACTTCGCGCTTACCAACAAACAACAAATAATCAAGTACATATAGCTTTAACCAAAGGAGATTGGGCAACTAACGAACCAGTTTTAACACGTGTAAATTCAACTTTAGTTAATAATGATATCTTAGGTACACTTACTAACAATGCAGACGAAAAATTAGACGATATGTTTCGTGTAATAAATGAAGAGAAAAAAGGAGCACTACTGTTTATTAACCAGCAGTCTCAATCATTAAATTTATTAAAGCGATTAAGCCTTTTAAAAGACGAACAAAAGCAAGGAGAGGTTGTGAAAGCACCTGAAATAGCTATGGATAGTAAAGATTTTGGTATTGGAGCACAAATTTTACACGATTTAAATATTCATAAACTAAAACTTATATCTAACTCACAACAAACAAAACGTGTTGGAATTATTGGTTATGGTCTAGAAATTGTTGAATATGTTGCTTACTAATTAATAATTATTTTTTTTGTAACGATTCTCTTTCCAGAGTTTATTTTCAAAAAATACATTCCAGAATCTAAGAAAGAAACATCTATTTGCTTACTGTTTTCATATAACTTAAACACTTCATTACCTAAAGCATCAAACAAAGCAATACAATCTATTTTTTCTTCCGAAGAAATAGTAATATAATCTGATGCAGGATTTGGAGACACTTTAAATGCTTTAATTGAATAGTCATTTACACTTAGAGTGTTTTGGAACACTTTAACATAATCAATAACCATACTGCTTTGCCCAAAGTTTGAATCGATAGTTCCAGCAATACCACCCATAGCAATATTAAGTAAAAGGTATTGATCTTCATAAAAAGGCCAAGTGGCATCATTTTTAACTGCTGGATTATAAGTATAAAATCCAATACCATCAACTAAAAAAGTGATTTGGTTTGGCGACCAATTAACAGAGTAAATATGGAAATTATTAGCAACATCGCTTATTTGTTGTGCAGCGTAGTTAACAGTATTTCCACTACTTGAGGGTGTGTGTATAGCACTAGAAGTATGGTTAATTGCACCCAAACCATGCTCCATAATATCTATTTCACCACTAGCAGGCCAATTTGTAGTACCAAATTGACTATCCCAAAAAGCACCGTTTTCATTAGTGTTTTTACCTAACATCCATATTGCTGGCCAAGTACCATTCCCGAATGGTAATTTTGCTCTTACATCGACTCTACCATAAGTAAAAGCAAATTTTGAATTTAATCGTGCAGAAGTATATTGCTTTGTTTGACCCTGATCGTTGAAAGTTTCACCAATTGCAACAATATTTAAAAAACCATTATCTACAAAAGAATTCTCAATACGATTTGTATAATGTTGTTGTTCACCATTAAACCAACTTCCACCTGCTGGTATTTGTGTTTGATGAAACCATTTATTTGAATCTATAGCACCATTATCATTAAACTCATCTTCCCAAACTAAATCTGAATAAATAACATCTAATGTGTTTGGATCTATAGGTATTGTTCCGTCATCGATAACATCAACTAAATACATTCCAGAAGTAGTAACACCTCCATCAATAAAAATAACAATTTTATTATATGTTCCAGAAGCGTTTACTGGTGTTGTACCATCCGAACTTAATACTGCATTTGCAAAATCGAAAGTAATATTATCTGTCCAACCACCACCTGAAGGCACATTTTTAGTAACTTCAACATCCGCATTTGCACCATTTTCTAATTTTAAAACAATATTGTGTGCATACGGGTCAAAGCCATAGAAAGATAAACTAATTGTATTTTGAATGTCTAAATCGATTGGATTAATCAAATTCAAGAAAAAACCTTGCCAAGGATCAGAACCATCATTAAAAAACTGTCCTGTAGCATTATTAGAATCTGTAGGATCTACATTAAAGGAAAAACCACTACCTCCAAATGCTGTAAAATTATCATTAGAATCAGAAAAATCTAAAGGAAGTTCTTGAGAGAATCCTTTAATAAAAATAGATAAAAACAAAAAAGTATATAAGTAAATTGATTTCATAATCTAATTTTATTCAAAACTATGAATTGAAAATTATTAACTCAATTTTTTCACCTATACAAAAGCAATACAGCTTAAAGTAAAATACGATTTAAGGCACTTTATTGATGTTAAATTGAAGATTTTACAGCTTCAACCATCTTTTTTGCTCTTTCTACAACTTCTGCTTCCGTCCAAGACAGTTTTATAAGACACGAAATATTTCTACCAATAAAATGATCACTTTGAGTAAATGTTTTTTTACTTAAAAGATCTAAAGAATTTTTAATCTCTTTAGATAATGGAAACAAAGATTTAGCATCTTTTAAATGATTCCACTTTCTAACGTAATGCCAATTATTATCATAATAATTCCAGCAAACGTCTACTCCATTGTCTTTAAAACCTTTTATTGTTTTTCTTGCTGTTTCCAGATCTGGCAAAAAGAAATTTAAAAAAGAATAACTCTCTTGTCCACCATCTGGAACAGTTCTAAAAGTAACTTCAGGAATTTGAGATAAAGCATCTCTTAAGATTGTATAGTTTGTTTTCTGAACTTCTAAAAATTCTGGTAATCGCTTAATTTGCGCTAAACCAACTGCAGCATGCAATTCCGAAATTCTAAAATTATAAACTAAAAATGGATGCATTTCAGCACCTCTATCATTCCCTTCGTGATCATGGCCATGATCACTAAAATGATCTGCGTTTGTATAATATTTTTTATTATTAGTAATTACCGCACCACCTTCTCCACAAGTCACTGTTTTTACAAAATCAAAAGAAAAACAACCTAAATCACCTATGCTTCCTAGAGGTTTAGAATTATATTTTCCTCCTATTGCCTGACATGCATCTTCAATTAATAATAAATTATGTTTTGCACAAACAGCTTGTAGGGCACCCATATTAGCCATGCTTCCACACATTTGCACCACCATTACTGCTTTTGTTTTAGAAGTAACTGCTGCTTCAACAGCTTTAGCATCTAACCCTAAAGTATCCTCAATATCTACTAAAACTGGTATTGCGCCTAATAATAATATTGCTTCAAAACTTGCAACAAAAGTAAATGTAGGCATAATTACCTCATCTCCAAATCCAACACCAGCGCTTGCAAGAGCTACAGATACTGCAGATGTACCGTTAGAAACTAATTGTGCATAATCACATTCTAAAACATTCTTTAATTCGCTTTCTAAAGCCTTTGCTTTCCAATGACCATTACGCATACCATCAAAACCATAACGCATTAAAACACCGTTGTCTAAAACATCTTTTAATTCTTCTCTTTCTAAATCTCCAAAGCGTTCAAATCCTGGCATAAGCAATTTTAAATTTAATCAAAAATAGTTCAATTTCATTAATAAAAAAAGCCTCATAAACCAAAGTTTAAGAGGCTATAATAATATTTTTAAAACATTAATACTTTTCTACAAGACCATCTATAAAGTCAAAATGTCTATCTGTTTCTCTTAAAAAGGTATAGCCAGATAATTCTCCCAAAACTTTACCTTTAGCATTTATTCCAACTAGTTTAGGGTAGCTTCCTTTTTTATTACTTTCTTGTTTTTATTACGTTGTTCTTCAGTAATAATATCAAGTCTTCTTGGCATATCTACCATAAGAAGAACAAAGTTTTTAGATTTCAACTCAAATGCTTCAGAATTAAAAAAGTCAGTTTTTAACATTTTACATGGTGGACACCAGTCGCTGCCAGTAAAGTATATTAAAATTGGTTTACCTAAGGTTGAAGATGCTTTTTTAGCGTCATCAAAATCCGTTAACCAATTAATATTAGAATAGTTCTTCATCTTGAGAATAAGATTGAAAAGAGACACAAATAAGTATTAACAAAAGCAGGTTTTTCGTAATAAAATAGAACTTAATACAATAAAAATATATTAATAATAACAATAATCAAGCCACTATATTGCTTTAGATCGTAATAACACTGTCACTTAAATCCTTTCTAACCTTATTTAGCGTAGACATATAATCATCTTCTGCTCTATGTCCAATTGGTAAAACTAATACAGATTGTAACCCTTTAGACTTTAAATCTAAAAGTTCATCATACATTTTAGGGTTAAAGCCTTCCATTGGACATGCATCTATTCTCTCAATTGAACAAATGGTAAGTAAATTACCCAAAGCTATATAAGCCTGTTTAGTTGACCATTCATTAATTTCTAATGATGATTTATTCTCAAAGTCTGAAATTAAAAAATTTTTAAATGGATTTAAAATTTCATCTGGAGTTTTACGAATAGACTTTACTAATTCAAAATAATTTTCAATATACACGCTATCTATTGTGATTTCTGTACAGATCACCAATAAATGAGAAGCTTGAGCAACTTGTTTTTGTCCCATAGAATGCTCTACTAAATTATTTTGCAATTCTTTATCCGAAATAACTAATAATTTAATAGGCTGTAAACCATATGAAGTCGCAGTCAAATTAAAAGCCTCAAGAATAATATTTAATTTATCAACAGTTATTATCTTATCATCATCAAAAGATTTGGTAGCATATCTCCAATTTAGCGCTTTAATTATGTCCATTATATAGTTTATTAAATTTCAGCAAAAATAGAATTACATTCGCAATAAAGACTAACTAAGTTGAAATAAAAATCTTAATATACGCATGAAATCTACTCAAGAATTAATCAATTCATCAGAAACTCGAATATCTAAAGCTATTTTTCCTAATACAACAAACCATTATAATACACTTTTTGGAGGAACCGCTTTGCACATGATGGATGAAGCCTCATTTATTTGTGCAACTAGATTTAGTAGAAAAAAAGTAGTTACAATATCAACAGGTAAAATTGATTTCGAAAAACCTATTCCAGAAGGTACAATTATAGAGCTTGTTGTAAGAGTATATAAAGTTGGAAATACTAGTTGCACAGTGAAAGTTGATATTTTTATGGAAAACATGTACAGCTATCAAAGAGAATTATCAGTAACAGGATACTTTAAATTTATAGCTGTCAACAAACAAATGAAACCAATTCCAATTTTAAAATAAATTTTAAAAAAAATTGTATTTTTTATTTGAATAGAACTAAAAAGGACACTATATTTGCAGCCGCAGACAAGTAAATAGCTTGATTATGCAAAAGGAGAGTTGGCAGAGTGGTCGAATGCGGCAGTCTTGAAAACTGTTGAGGGTCACACCTCCAGGGGTTCGAATCCCTTACTCTCCGCAAAAACCCTTATAATCTATTGATTATGAGGGTTTTATTTTTAGAGTTGACAATATCGTGGACAGAAGTACGTTTTTTAACTACTTAAAACTAAGGCACAAAAAATGGCTTCACTTTTTTATAAGGAAACCATTTAATTAATTTTATTAGCTCTAAAGTATTAAGACGCTTCTACTATTGCAATCTCTTCTGTGGTTAAATTGTATAATTTGTAAACCATTTGGTCTATTTCTCTTTCTAAGGCTGTGGTGTCTGCTTTTGGGTTTTCTTTTTTTAATGACAAAATTTGATTGACTTTAATTTCATATTTATTAAGCAATTTATTATTTAATTTAGGTATTGGAAAAACTCTTAATTCATTAACCTTAAATTGAGGAAATAATTTTCTTTGATTTTTTGCAAATACTGCAACAAACCAATATCTCATAGGTTTTGAATTAAGTATTGATAACACTTTAGTTAAAGAATAATAATCATCTGATTTAGGTCGAATAACCATATAATAATTATTATCACAAACTGATTCATTATTAATAAAAGTTGAAACAATCGAATAAGGTTTTTTAGCAGGAATTTGTCTGACTAAAATTCTATCTCCTTCAAATAACTCTGGAGTTCTTCTCCTTGATAAATTTATACCATACTTAATATATTGACCACTCCAAACTGCATTATATCTTTTAATATCTGAGCCATCATAATATATTTTCCAATCTTCTGCCTTTTTTATGTTAGAATGATATACTCGCTCATCTTTCATTTCTTTAGTTAATTTAGGAACACCTTCTCCAACAGTATATGCTTGTACACCATTTTTAACTTCAAAATAAGTATCCATATCTACAGACTTACTCAAAAATTTCTTTACAATCCCAACAGTTTCTATATCACTATAAAAACCATAATTAATTATACTTCCACCAGAATTTAAATATTCTTTATTTTCTACTTTTGAAATAAATTGATGTGTCTTTTCTTTCATTTCATAACAAACTGTAGTAGAATTACCTTGTCTTGAAAATGTTAGAATAGAAGATTCAACGCTTGCGTCTTCAAAAGTCTTATCCCTATCGTTAATAATTACAATTTTTTTACCTTTTTTTAAAATATACTCTCTAAAATCTGAATTTTTCTGTAACGTCAACCAATTATTAGGGATTATATATGATAAAGAACTATTAGAATTAGCAATTTTGACTCCTAACTCAGTAAATAATATATAAGTATTAAGTTTAAATTGAGTATTAAAATAATCTTTATCTTTCAAAGAAATCAATTCTCTTGAAAAAATATAAGGCGGATTCCCAATAATAGCATCAAACCCAATATAACTTCCATCGTCTGCTAATACTTCTGGAAACTCAAAACGCCACTCGAAGGCATTGTAGTAAATGGCATTGTTTACAATTTCTTAAATGTTTTATTAAAACATGTAAAACCTTTATCTTTACAATGCTAAAAAAAAAAGAAAAAATGTCTGATAAAAAGAAACCAGATAATGTTGTTTTTAATACAAAATCACAACAATATGATGCTGCTTTAAAACCTTATGCTACAAACGTTGGTGCTCCTGCAATACAGGTGACAGAAAATATTACATGGAAAAATAAAAACGTTAATAAAGCAAATAAGCAGTTAAAGGCAAAATATCTCGAGCTTAAAGCTGAATATGATAAAATGATACATGAGCTAGAATATAACAATCTAGTTTATAATGCTAAATTTAATTTTCAACCTATTCTTGGTGAGATATACCATTTATATAAAGATAAAAAAGGCTCACCTTTTTTATCTATTATTGCTCCAAACGAATGTAATTTTGATTTTATTGGTAGTTTTTATTTAACCTCAGAACACATGTGGAAAAAAGTAGAAACTACAGAACATAAAGTAACCATACAGTAACCTTTTTAAATCTAAAATCAAAACGTATTGCATTACACAATAATAGACGTTGAAACCTCTGGAAGAACAAATAGAATTACCGAAATCTCAGTATTTAAATATAATGGAGATACTGTTATAGATGAATTTACTTCGCTTGTAAACCCAAACTGTTTCATTCCAGATCATATTACAGCTTTAACAGGAATAGATAATAGCACTGTAGCAAATGCACCAGAATTTAGAGACATTGCACAACAAGTTCTTGACATTACAGAAGGTACTATTTTTGTTGCACATAATGTTAATTTCGATTATAACGTTATTAGAAACGAATTCAAATCTTTAAATATTGAATTTAATAGAAAGAAATTATGCACAGTACGTTTAAGTAGAAAATTACTACCAGGACATCGCAGTTATAGTCTTGGTAAATTATGTAAAGATTTAAACATAAGTGTAAACGGAAGACATCGTGCTCGAGGTGATGCAGAAGCGACAGTAATTCTATTTCAAAAATTACAAGCTCAAGAAAAATCGCGAGAAGTATTTAGTGACTTTTTAAATAAAAACAGTAAAGAAGCCACCTTAACTCCTAACCTACCAAAGGAAGTCTTTAATGCCATCCCAAACAGTGTTGGTATTTATTATTTTAAAAATAAAAAAGGGAAAATAATTTATGTAGGTAAAGCTAAAGACATAAAAAAAAGAGTGCTCAGTCACTTTTACAGTAAAGCAAAAAAAAACTTAGATATGGTTCGTGAAACTGCCTATATCGATTTCGAATTGTCTGGCAGTGAACTTGTAGCTTTATTAATGGAAGATGCAGCTATAAAATACCATTATCCACAATACAATAAAGTTTCAAAAAGAGTACCTAAAGGGTTTTCAATATTTAGTTATCAAGACCGTAACGATGTTATGCATATTGCTATTAACAACAGTAAGGCTGTACCAAACCCAATAATTACATTGTGTAGTTTGCGCGAAGCACGTTTATTTATAGAGCGTATATGCGAGCAATTTAGTTTGTGCCCAAAATTTTGCCACCTACAAGAAGGTGTAAGCGAATGCGCTCACTTTACATTAAAAAGCTGCAAAGGTGTTTGTAAAGTCAACGAAAACATTCTAGATTATAATGAGCGCGTCACCAATGCTATTTGTAAAATTATAAATGATAGTAGAGATGTCATAATAAAAGAAAAAGGCAGAAACAATACTGAAGAAGCTTTTGTTATTATTAAAAACGGAACCTATTTAGGCTACGGTTTTGTAGATAGTAGTCAACAAATAAAGCATCAAGATGAGCTAGAACATTTCTTAATTAAACAAAAGGATAATAGCGATATAAAAAGTATATTAAGAAGTGTACTTTTAAAATAGTATTATAAAAATCTTAAATTAAACCCAAATACAATATTTTCGGCATAATTAGTGTTTACAATATCTATATTTGAAATTTAAAATTTATACATGAAACATTTATTTCTATTATTAACACTATGTTTTTCGCTTTTAATAAATGCACAAAACAATGCCTTTAAAGCAGGAGAGTCGCTTACATTTACTGCTGGCTATAAGATGTCTGGTTTAATGACGGATTTTGCTCAAGTAACCATGGAAACTAGCGAAATAAAAACATCTAGCTCAACTTTATTGCGTTTAAAATGTAAAGCGACTACGTACAGCAAATGGGATAATTTTTTTAAAATTAGAGATCTCTACGAAAGCTATGTAAACCCTAATACATTAACACCATATTTATACAAGAGAGACATAGATGAAGGTGGTCATTATAAGTTTGTTAAATACAATTTTAACCATAAAACAAAAACTGTAAAAAGTTTAATTAGAAAGAAAAGTAAAAATTTCGAGTCTGGTTTTTGGGATAGAAATGCAACTGTGAAAATTAGTTATAACACTAAAGATATTGTGACAACAATCTACCACTTAAGAAGTTTAGATATTAAAAAAGCTAAAATTGGAGATAGTGATACTTTTACTGTATTATTTGATGCAAAAGAAACAAAATTTAGATTTACCTACATTGCAAAAGAAACTATTAAAACTGCAATAGGCACTAAAGAATGTTATAAGTTGCGTATAAACCTTACCAATAGTGATGCTTTAAAAGGAAATGATAATTTTCTTTGGCTAACTGCAGACGAAAACAGGGTTCCTGTTTATGCAAAGTTTAAAGTTGCAGTAGGAAGTGGAGAATTAAGAATTAAAAGTGCAACAGGTTTAAAAAACTAATATAATTATGAGACTATTATTTATTATTTTAGGTTTAGTAAGTGCCATTTTCGCAGTTATTCTAGCCGTTTTACCATTATCAAATTTTGCTTTTTTTCCAGCAATAGCAGGATTAATTTTTGGAATATTAGCCTTTTTAAAAGGAAGAAAAGAAAACAAACCAAAACATACAGTACAGCTTATATTTTTGCTTACAATTATAGCATTAGCATTAGCCACTTTTAAATCTATAACAGCAACTACAGAAGTTGGTGATACAGAAAAACTAGAGCAACGTGATCAAGAATCTCAAGAAGATGCCATAGAAGAATTAGAAGATATAGATTTTACAGAGTAAAATCTATTTAAAATAGTAAGTGTCGCATAATTATTTTTATGCGACATTTTTATTTTTAACTAAATGTAAGACCGTAACTCAATTAAATACTTTTATAAATGAAATCTCTACTTATTGCCTCTGCTCTTATAATAGTAGGTTCTTGTGCAGAAACTAAACAAAGTACACAAACTAATAATCTAGAGAACACTATTAATATAATAGACAAAGAACTTATTTTAGAATATTCAAATTCTATAAGTGTAAAAGATTTAAAATCGAGGCTAATAGTTTTTGCATCAGAAGATTTTCAAGGTCGTGGCACTGGTACGCAAGGACAAAAAAAAGCAACACACTTTTTAAAAGACTTCTACAAATCAAAAAGTATAGCTCCTGTAATTAAAGATTCTTCCTATTACCAATCCATTCCTTCAAGTTTTTTTCCAGAAGGCATAGAAGCATCAGAAAACGTATTAGCTTATATAAAAGGAAGTGAAAAACCAGAAGAAGTATTAATAATTTCTGGCCATTTAGACCATTTAGGAATAGAAGATAATGCCACTCATTTTGGAGCAGACGATAATGGGTCTGGCTCTGTAGCAATTACAGAAATTGCAGAAGCCTTTAAAATAGCAGAACTTAGTGGTTATTCTCCCAAAAGAAGCATCTTGTTTTTACACCTTACAGCAGAAGAAATAGGATTACAAGGCTCTAAATTTTATGTAGAAAATCCGGTTTTTAAACTCAATAAAACCATTGCTAATTTAAATATAGATATGGTAGGTCGTGTAGATAAAAGACATGAAAAAACCCCAGAATATTTATACATTATTGGAGCCAATAGAATAAGCAAAGAACTACATAACATCTCCGAAGAAGCCAACAAAACATTTACCAATCTAGAATTAGATTACAAATACAATGCAGAAACAGATAAGAACAGATACTATTACAGAAGTGATCATTATAATTTTGCAAAACAAAACATTCCAGTAATTTTCTATTACAATGGTGAGCATAAAGATTACCATAAACCAACAGATACAGAAGATAAAATAAACTACCCATTATTAGCAAAACGCACAAAGTTAATTTTTGCTACTGCTTGGCAATTAGCCAATAAAAAAGATTTTTTAATACCTAACAAAGCACGTTAGTAGTATTAAAAAATATACAATAAAAATAGTAAACTTCCTTTTTTCTTGTATTTTTACTACTTAATCAAATCAATTAGACTAAAAATGAAAAAAGTACTTTCTATTTTTACTATAGCTTTAGTGTTAGCATCCTGTGGTTCTTCTAAGAACAAAGAAGCAACTACTAAAGTAAAAGAACCAGCAAACACAACTAAATAATCAGAAACCATTACTACCGAAGATATAAAAAATGAACTTTACGTATATGCTGGAGACGCAT
>NZ_JASJHV010000112.1:0-12608 GCF_037625555.1 Lacinutrix sp. | reverse complement strand
TGTTCATCTTCTATTAATGAGATGCTTTTATTATTTGAAAGTGAAGTATATTCTAAAAGTCCAACATTGTTTTTAGTCCAATAACCAAACTCCATATAACAACCTGTGTATATTTTATCTCCAACAACTTTTACAGAACGTAAAATAGTTTCGTTAGGCGAGTTGTAACGCCTCCAATTAGCTCCATTATACTCTAAAAGGCCAGCATTATTAGCTACATAAATTGTTTTATCTTTAGATTGTGAAATAGACCAATTTTGATTCTCACCATTATATTGTTGTGGGGAAAATATATTAATTGGCGGAACTTCTTGAGCTAGTAACTGGCCAAAAGTTAACAAAAAAACCAATGATAATAATGCCCCAATACTATTTTTAAAATATTTATACATACCAAATGTGTTATAATGCAATATACAACATTGTATGGGGATTAAAACAATCTATTATTTAACCATACATACATAATTTAAAAATTACATGGCTAATACATCAAATTTGATATTTATATTTGAACTATTATTAAAATTTAAAAAATAATTTATGCAAACTAGAGATTATGATGATTATGTGAATAAATATTCTTTTTATACTCATATAGGTGAGTTAATCAATAAAGCAATAAAAAAAGGATTAAATCTAAAAGAGCAAATGCTTTATTTAATTGATAATATTGGTGAATTTATCAAAAAAAGCACCTAACAATATTTATACTGCATAGCACCCTTCGGGATGCTACGACACCATACACGAAACGTTGTAGCCAATGTGAGAGCAACATTTCGGAAAAGAGTAAAATATGAATAAAAGAACAAGAATAGAATTACAATTAACACAAACCGATAAGATTCTTGAGATATTTGGTTGGATTTCTGTGTTTGGAATATGGACTTTGACATTAACGAACTATTTTGAATTACCTGAAATAATACCAACGCATTATAACGGAACTGGAGAAGCTGATGGATTTGGTAATAAGTCAAATATATTTGCATTACCCATAATTTCGACAATATTATTTATTGGATTGACAATTCTGAATAAAAACTCACACGTGTTTAATTATCCGAGTGAAATAACAGAAGAAAATGATTTACATCAATATACAAATGCAACTCGAATGATGAGAGTTTTAAAATTAGTTATTGTATTAATTTTTGGATTAATAGTTTTTAGAACAATTCAAAATGTAAATGGAAACGCAGACGGACTTGGAAATTGGTTTTTACCTTTGACTATGGCATTGATTTTTATTCCTATGATTTATTTTTTAATCAACGCTAATAGAAAGAAAAAAACGACTGAATAAAAAAAACACTGGCTACAACACCGTATAAAAATAATTGCGGTTTTAGTGTTAAACAAAGGTCGTTGCGTGTTTGTAACGTCTGATTTTTCCTTCGTAAAATCGAAGGTAATAATCTAAGAATAAACTTTCTTGACAATCTCTCTTTTTGCGTTTTCTAATCGTTACATTCATGTGACAAAATTTTGTACCGTTTTGTACCGTTTTGTACCGCAAATAAAAAAAGGTACAAATACGAGACAAAAATAGTTAAAAAAAGACAAACAAACTAAAAGTGTAATTTCAATAATAAATTTATATTATTAATTTTCAAGTAGTTATATTTATTTAGTTTGATGAAGTTTGTGCTAGTTACTTTCCAATACAGAAATTCGAAAATATATTACCAAGCAACTCATCATTAGAAACTTGACCAGTGATTAGACCAAATTGATATAAAGCTTCCCGAATATCTAACGCAATTAAGTCGCTTGAAAGATTAATTTCTAATCCATGTTGTACTTTTTGGATTTCTTCGAATGCTTTAATTAAAGAATCATAGTGCCTTGTATTAGTAATTATAGTTTCGTTATTACGTAACGCACCTGTATTTACAAAGCTTAATAGCTCGTTTTTTAATTCTTCTATACCTTTATTTTGCTTCGCAGAAAGTAATAAGTACTTAGAGTTTCCTATTGTTTTTAAATTAGCTTCTAATTCAGCTATTTGAATTTTTGATAACTTATCAATCTTATTAGGGATTATTAGCAATGGTTTTAATGGGTATTTATTCTTGATTTTTTCGATTTCAACTTTAAATGCTTCAAAATTACTTACAAATTGAACTGCATCAAAAAGATACAATACCACTTGTGACTGCTCAATTTTTTCGAAAGTTTTTTTAATTCCAATGCCTTCAACAACATCTTTAGTCTCACGTATTCCAGCTGTGTCAATAAATCTAAAACCAATACCTTCAATTACTAATTCGTCTTCGATAGTATCTCTTGTTGTTCCAGCAATATCGCTTACAATTGCTCTATCTTCATTTAATAAGGCATTTAACAGTGTGCTTTTTCCAACATTTGGCTCACCTACAATAGCTACTGGTATACCATTTTTAATAACATTACCTACTGCAAAACTGTCTATTAGTCGTTTTAATATAAAAGTAATTCTACCAATTAATTCTCTAAATTGAGTACGATCTGCAAACTCAACATCTTCCTCTGCGAAATCTAATTCTAACTCTATTAAAGATGCAAAATTTAGTAACTCTTCTCGTAGTTTTGCTATTTCGCTAGAAAAACCTCCACGCATTTGTTGCATTGCTATTTGATGAGAGGCAGCATTATCACTTGCAATTAAATCTGCAACTGCTTCTGCTTGACTTAAATCTAATTTAGCATTTAGGAATGCTCGTAAAGTAAACTCTCCTGCGTCTGCCATTCTACAACCTTCTCTTAGAAATAACTGAATGATTTCTTGTTGAATATATATTGAGCCATGACAAGAAATTTCTACAACATTCTCTCCCGTATATGAGTTTGGGTTTTTAAAAATAGATACTAAAACTTCGTCAATAGTTCTTACTCCATCCATTAGATGACCTAAGTGTATTGTATGTGTTTTCTGGTTTAAAAGTGTTTTTTTACTCTTAACAGATTTAAAACAATTATTAGCAATACAAATAGCATCTTCTCCAGAGAGCCTTATTATAGCTACTGCGCCTGCTCCAGAGGCTGTTGCTAATGCTACTATTGTGTCGGTTGTAATCATAACACAAAAGTAACAAATTGTAAATAGATAATTATCTTACACTCTACGGATATTCTTTTATATTTGCTTTAAAAAAATAAAATGCTAAAAAACATATCCTTAATCTTTTTCATATTTTGCATATTATCGTGTAAGAGTGGTGAAAATGATGGCTTCAAAATTTCAGGATTTACAGATAGTTATATCTCTGGAAGTATTGCCAGACTCTTTAGAGTAGAAAAGCAGAAAAAACAGGTTTTAGATTCTACAATTTTAGAAAAAGGTGTTTTTGTTTTTGAAGGAAAAGTAGCTAACCCAGATATTTATTACATTACCATAGATAATGTTATAGGTGCATTACCAATAATTGTAGCAAACGAAAATTTTAATCTAGAAATAGTTACCGATAGCATTTCTGCTTCTAAAGTAATTGGTAGTAAAGAAAACGACTACATAAATATCTACAAAAATGATTCACAATACCTGCGTGATGAATATAAAGAATTAAGTGATAAATTTCAGGATTATAGACTTAAAGATGATAAGGAAGGCATGCTTGCTGTTAAATTCTCTTTCGATAGTTTAGTATTAGAAAAAGGAAAATATGACGTATCTTTTATAAAAAAATACCCAAGTACTACTTTGTCTGCACTAACCTTAGAGCGCATTACTATGGCGAAACAAATTACTGAAGAAGAAACTAATACATTATACAACACTTTATCTAAAGAAATTCAAGAAACTAGAGCAGCTAAATATGCTCTAGAATTTATTGAAGAACAAAAAAGAAAAGGAAATTAAATTTTTCCTAATTTTTGCATTACAAACAAAACTACTATTGGTAAGCCCATTAGAAGTATCATTATTAAATCTTGCTCTAATAACCTAGGAGCCAATACTATTGTTATTATATAACCTCCAACAGCTCCTCCAAAATGAGCATCGTGACCTATATTTCCAATTTGTTTTTTCATTCCATAGATTGAATATAACAAGTAACCAATACCAAAAACAAAACCAGGAATAAAAAAGTTAATTTCCATCCATGGATCGAATAGTATAGCAGAATAAATTATACCCATAACCGCTCCACTAGCTCCTACTGCAGAATAATGATAATCTTTTTTGTGAAAATAATAAGACAATAAACTTCCAGTGATTAAGCTTACAAAATAAACTACTAGAAAACTAACTTCTCCAATACGGTAAATTACTCCATTTGCAAAGAAAAACAACGTAACCATATTAAATAATAAATGTTGAGTATTTAGGTGCAAAAAACCTGAAGATAACATTCTAATTTTTTCTCCTCTGGTTATTGCTCCAACATTAAACTTATATTTCTCGAAAAAAGAAAAATCATTAAAACCTTTAATAGAAACTAATACATTGACTACTATTAATATAATTGTTACAAGATTTAAATTACCCATATAGTATTCTGTTTTTTTAAATATAGCATATATTTGCCACTACAAATCTAAAACTAATTCATGCAATTATTAGCTTACATTTTAATTTATCCGTTTTTTTGGTTAGTATCTATACTTCCGTTTAGGATATTGTATGCTTTTTCAGATTTAATTTACCTCTTTATTTATAGTGTCTTTGGATATAGAAAAAAAGTAGTTCAAGAAAACCTAAAATTAGTTTTTCCAGATAAGTCTTCAAAAGAAATAAACAACATTACTAAAAAATTCTACCATCATCTATGTGATATGGTTGTAGAAGCTATGAAGTCTATGACAATTTCTGAAGCTGAAATGAAAAAACGCTACTCTTTTACAAACATAGAAGTTCTAAAAAAGCTTGAAGAAGAAAATAGAAGTGTTATTATTATGTGTGGTCATTATGCGAGTTGGGAGTGGAGTTTTATACTACAAACTTATTTGAGTCATAAAGGTTTTGCTGTATATAAAAGACTAAATAATAAATATTTCGATAGATTAATTAAACGTATTCGCGCAAAATACAATAGTCATTTAATTACTACAAAAGAGACTATTCAAATTTTAAAAGCTTCACATGCTAAAAACAAATTAACCATCACTGGTTTTGTTGCAGACCAATCACCAAAACTAAATAAAGCATACCATTGGAATAGTTTTATGGGTGTAACAGTACCAATACATACTGGTGCAGAAATGCTAGCAAAAGAGTTAGACCAAGTAGTTGTATTTTTTGATGTAAGAAAAGTAAAACGTGGCTACTACCAAACTACTTTTAAAACCATTGCAGAACACCCAAAAGAATTTAAAAACTACGAAATTACAGATGCGTTTAAGTGTCTTGTAGAAGAACAGATTAAAGAAGAACCAGAATATTATTTATGGACACATAAACGTTGGAAACACAGAAACAATGTGCCAAATGAATTTAAATAACTAAAGCACATGAGCTATTAAGTTTATATTTTAAATAATTATTTAGACTTATTCTAGCTTAAAAAAGTTCTTTTTCAGCATGATAATCTTTAAAAGCTGATTCTCTATTAAATGTAGAGATTTATATTTTTTAAAAAGCGTATACTCTGATTACCTTTCTATTGTATCACAAAGTAAAAAACATAACATTCTACTTATAAACTAATAAGTTTCCTCCTCAACAGTAATTCTAAAGATCAAACCAACTGTCTACTCTTAATTTTTTTTTTGGTACATAAGTTTTATGAATAAATTCATTATTAGCCTTATTATACTCATAATCTTTAGCCCATTCCTTATGATTCTCTGCTAAGGCAATTAAACCTTCGCAAACATAATCTATCTCGCTACAAGTTGTTGTTGGGTGAATAGACATACGTATCCAACCTGGTTTACGCATTAAATCACCTAAAGTTATTTCGTTTACTAAGCTATGAGATTGCTCTTGGTCTACATGAAGTAGGTAGTGTCCATAAGTTCCTGCACAACTACAACCTCCTCGTGTTTGTATTCCAAAACGGTCATTTAGTATTTTTACACCTAAATTAAAATGTAAATCTTCAATATAAAAAGACACAACACCCAAACGGTCTTTATGGTCTTCCGCTAAAATTTTAATATTACTAATCCCATCTAAATTAGAAAAAACTTGGTGTAATAATTCATGCTCACGATCTAGCATGTTTTTTACACCCATTTGCTCTTTTAATTTAATAGCTAAAGCTGTTTTTATAGTTTGTAAAAATCCTGGAGTACCACCATCTTCCCTATCTTCTATATTATCTATATACTTGTGTTCTCCCCAAGGATTTGTCCATGAAACTGTTCCTCCTCCTGGACAATCTGGAACCATGTTCTTGTATAATTTTTTATTAAATACCAAAACACCAGAAGTTCCTGGTCCACCTAAAAATTTATGTGGCGAAAAGAAAATAGCATCTAAAGCTTCATCTTCATTTTCTGGATGCATATTAATATCTACATATGGTGCAGAACAAGCAAAATCGACAAAACAAACACCACCATGTTTGTGTATTATTTTTGCAATTTCGTGATATGGTGTTTGTATTCCTGTTACGTTACTTCCGCCAATAACAGAAGCTATTTTAAGTGTGCAATCTTTATATTGCTCTAATAGTATTTCTAAATTTTCAATACTAAATAAACCATCTTCTCCTGCAGGAACAACTTCTACTTTAGCCATTGTTTCTAGCCAAGACGTATGGTTAGAATGGTGTTCCATATGTGTTACAAAAACTACTGGACGAATTTCTTCTGGAATAGTAGCATATTTACGTAAATTCTCAGGCACTTTTAATCCTAGAATACGTTGAAATTTATTGACAACACTAGTCATTCCATTGCCTGCAACAATTAAAACATCGTCTGCATTTGTGTTAACATGGCCTTTAATTATATTTCTTGCCTTGTGGTAAGCATTTGTCATTACAGTACCAGAAACTGTAGTTTCAGTATGAGTATTAGCTACAAAAGGTCCAAATTTATTAAGAATTTTCTCTTCAATTGGCCTGTATAATCTTCCGGAAGCCGTCCAATCTGTATAGATAATTTTCTGTTTTCCATATGGAGAATCAAACTCTTGGTCTATGCCAACAATATGCTTTCTAAATTGCGAAAAATAGGTTTCTAATTTAGATTGTCTTTCTTTTTTTTCTTTTGTAGTAATCATACACTTAAAATTATGTTGTTAAGGTACTAAATATTAGCGATTTCTTTAATTTCTGCAATAATCTTATCTGCTAATTCATCTGCAATTTGTTGAGATTTAGCCTCAGTATAAATTCTAATAATTGGTTCTGTATTACTTTTTCTTATATGCACCCAATTTTCTGCAAAGTCAATTTTTACACCATCCACAGTATTTAGGTTTTCATCTTTATAATTTGCTTCCATTTTCAATAAAATAGCATCAACATTAATTTCTGGAGTTAAAGTTATCTTTTTCTTGCTCATAAAATAACTAGTATATGTTTTGCGTAATTCGCTAACACTCATTTTCTTTTCTGCTAAAAGCGTTAGAAATAAAGCAACACCTACAAGTGCATCACGTCCATAATGAGACACTGGATAAATAATACCTCCATTACCTTCTCCACCAATAACAGCTTTATTTTTTTTCATTAGTGCCACTACATTTACCTCTCCAACAGCACTAGCTTCATAAGTTCCACCATGTTTTTCTGTAATATCTCTTAAGGCACGAGTAGAACTCATGTTGCTAACAGTATTTCCTGGATTTCTACTTAATACGTGGTCTGCACATGCTACTAATGTGTATTCTTCACCAAACATGTCTCCATTTTCATCCATAAAAGCTAACCTATCTACATCTGGATCTACTACAATTCCAAAATCTGCATGATATTTTTTAACTTCAATAGATAAATCTGTTAAATGTTCCTTTAAAGGTTCTGGGTTATGTGGAAAATGACCATTTGGCTCACAATATAATTTTACAGCCTCCACTCCTAAACGTTCTAGTAATAATGGAATTGCGATTCCTCCACTACTATTTACACCATCTACAACTACTTTAAAATTAGCAGCCTCAATTGCTTTTTTATCTACAAAGTCTAAATCTAAAACTTCATCAATGTGTATGTCTATATAGGCATCATTCTTTGTGATTTCTCCTAAATTATCAACATCTGCAAACTGCATAGCATTACTTTCTGCAATTTCTAAAATTTTTGCTCCTTCTACTGCATCTAAAAATTCTCCTTTTGCATTTAACAATTTTAAAGCATTCCATTGTTTTGGGTTATGACTTGCTGTTAATATTATACCACCATCTGCATGTTCCATTGGCACAGCAATCTCTACTGTTGGAGTTGTAGACAGACCTAAATCAATAACATGTATACCTAAACCTACTAATGTATTCATTACTAAATTCTGAATCATTTCTCCAGAAATTCTAGCATCTCTACCAACAACAACTCTGTAATCTTCTTTTTCTCGTTGAGATTTTAACCAAGTGCCGTAGGCAGATGCAAACTTTACGGCGTCAATTGGTGTAAGATTATTGCCTACATTTCCGCCAATAGTTCCTCGAATTCCTGAAATAGATTTTATAAGTGTCATTACTTTAATTTTATAGTCCAACTACAAATATAGTATTTCAAAAGCGGAAAAATCTATTATGAATTCGTAAATTCGACTTATGAATTTTCTTGCACACATTTATCTTTCCGGAAACAACAAAGACATCACTATTGGTAATTTTATTGCAGATGGCATTCGTGGTAAAAAATACTTAAAATACCCTAAAGACATTCAAACAGGTATTTTATTACATCGTCAAATAGACACTTTTACAGATACACATAAAACCGTTAGATTAAGCACTAAAAGACTCCACAAAAATTATAGCCATTACTCTGGTGTAATTGTGGATATTTTATATGATCATTTTTTAGCTAAAAACTGGAGTCGTTACTCTAATATACCATTAGATAAATATATAGATGATTTCTACAGTAGTTTAGAAGAGAATTTTGAAATACTACCTAGTCGAATTCAAAAAATGATGCCACATATGATTGCAAACAACTGGATATTAAGTTACGCCTCTATTGAAGGTATCACAAAAGTTTTAGAGAGTATGAATAGGAGAACACAAAACCGTTCACAAATGAATTTAGCTGTAAACGAACTTCAAGAATTTTATACTGAGTTTGAAGATGAATTTACTTTGTTTTTTGATGATTTAATTACCTTTTCTTCTAAAAAATTACAAGATATTGAAAACAGATAATTATGCTTTTTTTAATGTAGAAACTCACAACTATGAAATCAATAAAAATAATAATTACTACTGTTATAATACTAATATGTTTCTCTTGTAAAAAGGAGAAAGTGAAACATGGCCTTATTTCAAAAAAAGCTATGATTGTTTCTGCAAGAATTGAAGCTTCAAACATTGGAAAACAAATATTAGAACAAGGAGGTAATGCTTTTGATGCAATGATGGCAACAGATTTAGCCTTAGCAGTTGCTTACCCTTATGCTGGAAACCTTGGTGGTGGTGGATTTATGGTTTATAGACTAAACGATGGTAGTATTGGGAGTTTAGATTATAGAGAAAAAGCACCTTTAGCTGCTACAAAAGATATGTATTTAGATTCCTCAGGAAATGTAATACCAAACCTAAGTACTCGTGGAGCAATGGCTGTAGGTGTTCCTGGAACGGTTGCAGGTGTTTTTGAAGCTCATAAAAAATTTGGAATTCTTCCAATAGAAACAATAATAAAACCTGTAATAGATTTAGCAAAAAGAGGAGTTATTGTTACAAAAAAGCAAGAGATTAGGATGGCAGAAAAACAAGAAGAGTTTATACTTACAAATAAAGATTCTATACTTTTTACAAAAAAGTGGAAACAAAACGATACAATTAGATATATAAACCTTGCCAAAACTTTAACGCATATCATGGAAAATGGTAGTGATGAATTCTATAAAGGTGGAAGCGCAAAAATATTAGCAAAATTTATTCAAAATAATGGAGGTGTAATTACTGAAGAAGATTTATCGAATTATAAACCAAAATGGAGGACTCCAATTACTTTTAATTACGACGATTTACGTATTATTTCTATGTCACCTCCCTCAAGTGGAGGAATTGCAATGGCACAAGTATTAAAATCTGTAGAAGATTTTGATTTAGATAAATTTGGGCACAACTCATTAAAAACAATTCAAGTAATCGCTGAAGCAGAACGTCGAGCTTATGCTGATAGAAGTTATTACTTAGGAGACCCTGAATTTGTTACTATTCCGCAAAACAAACTAATAAGTGATGAATATTTAAAAAATAGAATGTCAAGTTTTTCTTTTAAAAAAGCAACTCCATCAAAAGATATATCTCACGGAACCATAGGTATTGTAGAAAGTGATGAAACTACGCACTACTCTATTGTAGACCAATTTGGAAATGCGATTTCTGTAACTACTACTTTAAACTCAGGATATGGTTCAAAATTATATTGTGAAGAATTAGGATTCTTTTTAAATAATGAAATGGATGATTTCTCAAGTAAACCAGGAGTTCCAAACGTTTATGGCTTAATTGGTGCAAAAGCAAATTCTATATTACCAGAAAAAAGAATGCTAAGCTCTATGACACCTACTATTGTTGAAAAAAATGGTAAATTATTAATGAGTGTTGGCACACCTGGAGGTTCTACAATTATTACTTCCGTTTTACAAACAATTTTAAATGTTCATGAATTTAATATGACAATGCAAGAAGCTGTAGATGCACCTCGTTTTCATCACCAATGGTTACCAGATGAAATTAGAATGGAACCTAATCGTTTTAGCAAAGAAACTATTAAACTTTTAAAACAAAAAGGTTATATTATAAACGAAGAGCGTTCTCCTGTTATTGGCATTGTTGATGGTGTTTTAGTTTTACAAAATGGTCAACTTGAAGGTGGTGCAGATTCTCGTGGAGATGATGCGGCAGCTGGTTTCTAATTTGTTATATCAAAAAAACGTTAAAATATTTCTCATATTTTTATTTAAGTATTAATTGTTTTAATTTAGTAAAATTTTTTCATAATATGACTATAACATTTAAAGCACCTCAAAAATTTTACTACACAATATTTGTTCTGACAATTTTATTTGGCTTAAAAAGTCATGCGCAATTAACACCAAGTTTTGCAGGAAATACAATAGATTTAGGTAATAATTGTTATCAAATTACTTCTAATACAAACTTTCAACTTGGTGCAGTATGGTATAATAATGCCATAGATTTAAATTCAGATTTTGATATTGTTTTTGATGCTAATTTTGGTGTCAATGATGCAAATGGTGCAGATGGAATTGTTTTTGTATTAAAAACATCACCAGCCACAGTAGTAGGTAATCCTGGTGGAGATTTAGGATATGGAGGAATTAACAATTCAATGGCTGTTGAGTTTGATACTTGGCAAAATAATGACAGAAATGACCCATTTAATGATCATGTCGCTCTAATCTCTGATGGAAACACAAATCATGTTGGAGCAACAGCGTTGTCTCCTTCCGTAAATGCCTCAGCTGTTTCTGGAAATATTGAAGACGGTGTTTCTCACGAAATTAAAATTACTTGGAGAGCAATGTCTCAAGAATTTAGAGTTGTCTTTGATTGCAATGAAAGAATTTTGTATTCAGACGATATAATTAATAATCTATTTGGTGGAAATTCAAATGTATTTTTTGGATTTACTGGTTCTACAGGTGGATCAACAAACCTCCAAACAGTATGTTTTAAAAGTATTTCTTTTGTAGATGAGTTTCTTTTAGACAATCAAAGTATTTGCTCTGGTGACATTATAAACTCTATTGATGCTACTTATGATGATGCATCAAATTATTTATGGTCACCAAGTACTGGAGTAAGTAATATTACAATACCAAATCCAATATTCTCACCAATTGTTGATACCACATATACTGTACAGATTACAGATGCATGTGGTGAAATTGTTTCTACTAATTTTGATGTAACAGTAGTACCAACAGGTGATTCAACATTTACAATGCTCCCAAGTTGTACTGGAGCAACAGTAAACTCTGTTACAACACCAGGTGGTACATATGCTTTTAATCCTCCTCCAGCTGATGGAGCAATAATAAACGTAACTTCTGGGAATATAGCTAATGGTGTTCCTGGTACAAATTACACAGTAAATTATACAACATCAGGCACTTGCCCTTCAACAAGTCAATTTACCGTAACCTTAGGTGCTACAAGTGACCCTTCATTTACAGTGACAGGAACTTGTGATGGAGCAACAGCTACAATTACAGGTGATACAGGAGGTTTTTTTGTTTTCAATCCAGTACCAACAGATGCTGCAGTTATAGATGCGTCTACAGGAACTATTACAGGAGGAACACCAAGTGCAACTTATACAGTTGAATATACAACAGTTGGTTCATGTTCAGATACATCAACACAAAATGTTACTGTATTAGCTCTAGAAGACGCAACCTTTACTATGTCTGCTTCTTGTGACGGAGGAACTGCAACCATTACAGGAGACGCAGGAGGAACATTTGTTTTTAATCCTGTACCAACGGATGGTGCTTTAATTGATGCTGCTACTGGAACCATTACTAATGGAGTA
>NZ_JASJHV010000111.1:0-2753 GCF_037625555.1 Lacinutrix sp. | reverse complement strand
AGTTCATCTTCTGTTAAAAACAGGTCTGATTTTTTATAAGAACTAAACGAACGTAAGACTAATGAGTAATGATTCCTTAATGTAGAATCAGTTTTCATATAAGGGTCTATGTTCTTGACGTAGTGCATAATAGTAGCGTGGAAAATAAATAACCCAATGAATCTGGTAACTCTACACCATCTCTATAATTTATAACCGCATTCCATAGTTTTACATTATATAATTTTATTATCTTTTTTAATTTATCATTATCAATATTAGAATATAAAGGTTTTTTTTCTTTAAATTCTTTTATTGTTTCTTCGTTTAATATACCTAATCTTTTTTCTCTATGTCTAGAGGCATTTAAATCAGGTTTTTTAAAATTGGTAATCATATAGTTATATTTATAATTTACAAAAAAAACACCACTTAATGAAATTTTATTGGGGTGATTATAATGCTTGGTAAGTTAAAACACATATGTTACCCATTGTTGGATGTTGAATTTCTAATTTTCCAGATCTTCTATTTCCAGTAAATTTATTACTGTGATGATAATAGTCTGCCTTTCCTAAACTAGGTAATGTCTTTTCTATAAAACCTGCTGTTTCATTAGAAGTCATATATTCTACTTTTCTATCTGTATGTATATGACCTTTGAATAAGGTTCTGTTTGTTGTAGCCCCCCACTGTTTAGGGTATTCTGATGCAAATATTAAAGGATTATTTTTGCTACGTTTATCTCCATGTTCAAAAGCATTAAAGTTATCTTTCCAAACATGTACTTTTCTTTCTTCATAGGATACATCCCATGTAATACTATTACATTCAATTGATTCAGATAAAGCATGAGCTAAATGAAATGAAGATAATCTGTCATGATTACCTGGAACATAAACTATAACTAACTCTTCACAAAATGATTTGATATAAGTAATTGCCCAATGCATAGCATCAAACGCTTGTACATAAGCTTCTGTAGCACCCATACAATTATCTAATGGTGTTCCGCCTGTAGTTGTACCGGAAAATGTATCCATGTTGATTAGATCTCCTCCTACAACAAAATACATCTTTTCTATATGATGTATAGCATGTGCTCTTTGTACTAAGTTTTTAACTGTATCTTCAAAATCTTTATCTATAGTATCATTACCTTCTTTACCAAAGTGTATATCTTGTAATGAAATTACTGCACAATGTGGATCATTAGTAAATTTATTTCTAAATGGTAAATTTGATATTTTGTATTTTCTTGGTACCCAGTTTTTTAATAAGTTTTCAAAAAGCTTTTGTTCTGGATTTTTAATTTGAGAAATTAAAGCTGATACTCTCCAATGGTCTCCCATTTTTTTATTCCAATATTGATATAGTTTCCATTTATTTGTATCTATCTTTAATAGAGATATTATTTCTTCAGCTGATTTGGGTTCATGATTAAATGTACCAGATAGTTTACCTGTTCCATTTTCTAAGTCAATTGTTTCAGTTACATTTGAATCATTTGATACTTGTTCTAAATATTTTTGTTTTTTCTTTTGCTTTTTTCTTTCTTGAAGAAGTTGCTTTTTAAGTTTAATGTATTGTTTTTCTGTAATGTTTAATTTAGCTGCACAATATGAAGGATGTTTTTTCCATTTTAACGTTTCACTAATTTGTTTTTTAATATTTGTCATAAGAAAAATTTAGGAATCAACCAAAGATATATAAATTTTTATTTATTTGATAGTAAATAACTTATAAAAACAAAAAGAGATTGAGTTTCCCCAATCTCTTCCAACTCGTGTAGCAGAAAACCAACAAACTACTACTCTGTTGTTATTTAAGCTGTTGCTAATGTAGAAAATAAGATTTCTAGTGGTTTACAAGATGCAGAATTATTGTTATCTACAACCTTAACTTTATATGCTGTACTAGCTATTAAGTTTGTTATTGTGTAATTAGAAACAGTTGTTACTATTGGCGTTGAGTTTGCAAGTGTCCAACCAGTTGGAGAAACTTGAGTATCAAAATAAATATTTAAACCCGTACTTGAACTCCATATACCATCCCATATAACAACTGCTGTAGAGCTTGTAATAACTCCAGCATATACATTATATGGATCATGTTGAACATCACTTGATGTACAAGCTCCTAATCCATTTGATAAAATCATAGCGTATTTTTGTATAATAGAATCTAATCTTTCACCAGAAGTTATTGTTATTCTTGTAGCTGCAGGTCCTATTTGAAAAGAGGTACCTGTGTAGCTTACACATGCTGCACTTTGAATATCATCACATCTTTCACTTCCTACACTACAATCAGTATAAGTACATGCATTAGTTATTGCTGTATCAGCGCAACTACACTTTTTACTACATTTTGTACAATTACATGCCATTTTTTATATTTTTATTTTATTAACAAGTTCCTGTTATTACACTACTTATTGTTGTAGGTAAGTAAGAAGTAGTAGTAGCACCACCTGTTTGCTGAGCTAATTCTATCCAAGGTTGAATGTAAACACCATTTATAGTTGCACCTAAAGTTGATCCTACCCCACATATAACATACTTAATTCCGTTAGTATTTGCATAAGCTATCATATTCTGAATACCAGCCCATGTTACAGCGTTAAAACTATCTGATATACCTCCTGGTAATTGATCTGTAATAATAACTACATATTTAGCTGCATTAGCTCTAAACGCACCTGGAACAGAACCGCCTGCTACAGCTAATTGAGCAGCATAATCTGTTGAATCAGCATCTGAATCACCATCTCC
>NZ_JASJHV010000110.1:0-26819 GCF_037625555.1 Lacinutrix sp. | reverse complement strand
TTTTGGCGCTATTATTAGAACTGCAGAATGTACTGGTGTTCATGGTATTATTGTACAAAAAAAAGGAGGAGCTCCTGTTAATGGAGACACAATAAAAACTAGTGCTGGTGCTGTTTTTAAAGTGCCAATTTGTAAGGTTGATCACATTAAAGACGCCATGTTTCATATGCAAGCGAGTGGTATAAAAGTTATTGCTGCTACTGAAAAAACAGATGCAACTGTTTTTGATGTTTCATTTAAAGAACCATGTGCTATTATTATGGGTAGTGAAGGTCGTGGTATTAATCCTTCAGTATTAAAATTAGTAGATGCAAAAGCAAAATTACCTTTGTTAGGTGATATAGAATCTCTTAATGTCTCTGTTGCTTGTGGTGCTTTCTTATATGAAGTAGTAAGACAACGCATGTAGTATTACTCTTTATTCTCCTTAAATATATAATTGATTTCTGAAATTTCTTTAGATATTTCTTGAGTCTCTGTAAACCATTCGTTTTCAGGAGGTAATTCTATAAAATTTCCGTTTTCATCAAAATGCTTTAAAAACTCATCTTCTTCTTCGTTGTAATTTGGCTCTTCCCATATGTAACGCTTAGGTTTCATGATGGCTTTTCTAAATATTACTGCAAAAATGAAACCTGTCAGTAATCCAGCTGTGTGGCCTTCCCAAGAGATCTGTTCATCTATAGGAAAAGCGTACATAAACATACTTCCATATAGAAAGACAACTACTAAAGACACTGCTATTAACTGATAGTGTTTTGCAAATATGCCTTTAAAAAAATTAAAGCTAAAAAGCACATAAATAACTCCACTTGCACCAATATGATATGATGGTCTTCCTATTAGCCATGTTAAAAATCCTGAGAGTAAAATACCATATATAATAACTTTAAAAGCTAAAGGTCTGTAGAAATAAAACAATGCTGCAGACAATACGAATAAAGGAATTGTATTAGAATATAGATGCTTTATACCAGAGTGAATAAATGGACTAAATAAAACACCTCTTAAGCCTTTAATAGTTTGAGGATAGACACCATATTTATTAAAACGATACCCAAATCTAATTTCTATAGCAAAAACAAGCCAAATTAATAGCACAAATAATAAAGGATACAAAAGCGTATCTATAGAAAATGTAAATGGACTGTCTTGTTTTTTCATATTTCAATAAATATAGCAATTAGTAATCCATTAATAGAAAAGTGTTACAATGTCAGTTGCGTGAAGGATAGAACGGTTTGTTTGAAATCCTTTTGCTTGCAAAAGATTGAGTAGTGATAGCCTGACTTTTTTGTAAAGTATGAGCAAAAAAGGCACGCCATAAAACAAAAAAATGATTAATTTTACTTTATGAATATTCCTTTAGCCGAAAGATTAAGACCAAAAACATTAGCAGACTATGTTAGCCAAGCACATTTAGTAGGTGAACAAGGCACGCTAACCAAGCAAATTAATCAAGGCATGATTGCGTCTATGATTTTTTGGGGACCTCCAGGTATTGGAAAAACAACACTAGCAAATATTATTGCAGAAACCTCAGGAAGACCATTTTATACTTTAAGTGCTATAAGCTCTGGAGTTAAAGATGTAAGAGAGGTAATTGAAAAAGCTAAACAAAGTGTTGGATTATTTACTACTAAAAATCCTATTTTATTTATAGACGAGATTCACCGGTTTAGCAAATCTCAACAAGATTCGTTATTACAAGCTGTGGAAAAAGGATGGGTGACTTTAATAGGTGCAACTACAGAAAACCCAAGCTTTGAGGTTGTTCCAGCTTTATTGTCACGTTGTCAGGTATATATTTTAAAACCGTTTGAAAAAAAGGATTTAGAAGTGCTTTTAAAGCGCGCAATGGAAACTGACGTTGAAATATCTAAAAAAAACATAAGCCTTAAAGAAACAGATGCTTTATTAAGGCTTTCTGGAGGAGATGCTAGAAAACTATTAAATATTTTTGAACTTATTATAAATTCTGAAGCATCTGATGAAATTACTATTACAAACGCATCGGTTCTAGAAAAGGTTCAAAATAATACTGTACGTTATGATAAAACTGGCGAACAGCATTATGATATTGTTTCTGCATTTATAAAATCTATAAGAGGAAGTGACCCAAATGCTGCAGTGTATTATTTAGCAAGAATGGTAGAAGGTGGTGAAGATGTTAAATTTATTGCCAGACGATTACTTATTTTAGCAAGCGAAGACATAGGAAACGCAAACCCAACAGCTTTAGTGTTGGCTAATACAACCTTTCAAGCAGTATCTACCATTGGTTACCCAGAATCTAGAATTATTTTAAGCCAGTGTGCTACTTATTTAGCATGCTCTCCTAAAAGTAATGCTGCCTATATGGCTATTGGTAATGCACAACAACTAGTAAAACAAACGGGAGATTTACCTATACCTTTAAGCATAAGAAATGCGCCAACAAAATTAATGAAAGAGATTGGTTATGGTGAGCATTACAAATACTCGCATAACTACGAAAACAACTTTATATCTCAAGAGTTTTTACCAAAGGTGATTGTAGACACCAAACTCTACGAGCCTGGGAATAACGCAAGAGAAAATGCGCAACGCGATTTTTTAAAAGTACGTTGGAAAGAAAAATATGACTACTAAAATTTAATATCTATAGCCTTAACTTCTAAAACTTTGCCTTTTACTTCTGCAATAACCCATTTGTTATTAAGTTTATAAACTACAGCATCCTTATCTTTTACAATATAAAAGTCTTCCTTACCAGAAAACAGAATGGTATAACGCTTGTTGCTTTCGCTGTCTATTAAAAAATAACCAAAAGCACTATCTGGTATAGCCTCAGCAAGAAAACGAGAGTTAGAAACTTCCTCTGTGACTAAAGGTACAGCTTCTACTACCTCCTGTTTTTCCTCTTCTTCAAAAGCAATGCTTTCCGTTTCCTTAACCTCAATTACTTTGGTAGCATTAGAATTCTTTAATTGCTTTACTTCTTCTTTTAATTTATCTATTTCAACTTGCTTCTCCTCTACTATCTCTAATACCTCTTCTTCTTTTTCTAAAGTTATTTCGTTTTTAGAATTATAACTATAGTTTTCTTCTTCAAAACTTTTAAAAGCTAGCCTTAAAGCCTCATTGTAAGCTACTTTATAACTCTTATCTCTTGATTCTCCTTGGCTACTGGTAAAAATAACTTCGTTTTTACAGTTCTTTAATTGTACTGTTAGTTTGGTTTTAAAAAGATTAGAGTCTTTTAGAACATCAGCTTTTAGAGCCAAGCAATTATTTTTTGCATAATCACTTGGTACAATTTCATTCTCCATTATTGGTTCAAAATTATACTTTTCGAATAAAAACTTAGTAAGTGAATTTAATCTGTATTCATCTGCTGTTTTTAAAAACTCAAACTTTTCAGGAACAATAATATATTTATAATCGTTTAAACTTAATTGAGCATAAGATGATAATATAACAAAAAATGCTAGTAGAATAAAAAGTGTTTTTTTCATAATAATATTTATAAGTATTTTTTTAAATCAAGTAAATGCTTGACCGCTTTAATTTCATTTTCTAGTACTACATTATGGTAATTAAAACAAATAGCGTCTAAGCCTATGTTTAAAGCACCAAGAATATCTGCTTCGTAATTATCACCAATCATTATGGCGTTTTCTTTTCTAATATTTGCAAGTGATAGTGCGTGATTAAAAACTTTTGGATTTGGTTTTTTAACACCAACAGCTTCAGAGCTTGTTACAGTTTCAAAATAATGAGCAATATTAGATTTGTCTAATTTTGTTTGTTGTACTTCTTTAAAACCGTTGGTTATAATATGAAGCTTATATTTTGGTTTTAAATAGTCTAGAATCTCAATAGTACCATCAAAAACATGGTTGTAAGTTGTTAAATAATCAATATAGTCTATAGCTAATTGATTTATTACATGGTCTTCAACTACCATATTTAAGGCATCGAATGCCTCTTTTAGCCTTCCATAGCGTAAATTACTTTTAGACACTTTCTCGTCTCTATAAAGTTTCCAATATTTTAGATTTATAGGCTGATATATTTTAGAGAAACGTTCAGTATCTAAAACAATATTATTTTTTTTAAAAATAATGTCAAAGGTTAATGCTGAATTTTTATCAAAATCCCATAACGTATGGTCTAAATCGAAAAATACATCTGTTATTTTACTTTTCATTTGTAGAATCTAATATAATATTGAATAGTTCATTATAATCTTTCCAGGTTTCTGAAGCTCCAAAGGTATAATTATGAAATACAGGAACAAACTCACCTTGAACCTTTTTTACAGCATTAATAATTTGATTTAAATGCATTTTTTTATCTAATGTAGATTGGTATTTTAACAACGCATAATCTAAAACATGGTAAGTATTAATGCGTAATGGTGTTTGGATTTCGTAATCTAAATCATAAAAGAAAAAAGGTGTACATGTTCCAGCTCTAAAACCTATTTGGTTAATATAACCCATTGTAAAATCTTCTAGGACTTCTAATTCTACAAGGTTTCTATAAGATTCTGGTAAATTTAGCTTAGAGTAAGAGTTTCTAGACACATATAAATCTTGATTTATAATCGACTCCATTCTTAGCTTTTCTGTCTTAAGTGTAGCATTGTTAGTAAGTGCAAAATAGGAAACCTTAAGCCCTATTTTAGAGTAATCACCTACTTCTTTTATTAACGAAATAAACTTGGTTTTTTGAGTATTTATATTTTTATCGTAGGTAGAAAAATCTCCTATTAAAAAAAAGAATATAAATTTATTTTTTACTTGTTTTTGCTTATTAATTATATACTTAAAAGTATCGTATGGATCGTTTTCGAAACCAAATAATACAGAGTACCTTTTGTAAATATTTCTTAATTTAAATCGAAACAAATCATTAAAAGTACCACCAACACTTCGCATAATTCCTTTTAGCTTATAACTGTAGGCTTTAGGAATATCTATAACTGGTGTGATTTTATACTGTCTCTCTGGAAACTTAAACTCTGGAAATTGTATTTCTAAAGCGCTTCTAAATTTTAAAGCCCAAATATCTACTACTGGTTGTCTTAAAAAACCATTATTAAAAGCTAGACTCTCTTTGGCTGTAAAACGTCCAAATTCGTCTTTTACATGAGGCATATACTCTTCATAACGACTCAATAAATAAAAAGAAGCAGCAAAAATATCGAAAGGTAAAGCGCTTTGCTCTCCATTTGAAAAAAAACACTTGGTGTCTTCCCAATCACTAACTTTAATTTCTACGTCATTTAATCCCTGTTCAAAAAGCAACTCGTTAGAGCGTATAAAAAATTCTTTTCCTAAAGGTTGCCTTGTGTAAGATATTTTTAAACTATCGTGCGCTATAAAATCTTCTATAGTGGTTGTAAAACTTACAGAAACGTCCAAAATACGTGCACAAATTTGTTTAAATGTGTAACGCAATCTTGGTGTAATTTTATGGGTATAAACTAATAGCATTATTTATTGTAGTAATTAAAGTAGTGCTTCATCAGCGAAGCTAAAATAAGCGTTTTCAGTAATAATTAAATGGTCTAATACATTTATATCTAAACTCAGTGCTCCTATTTTTAATTTAGCCGTTAAATCTTTATCTGCTTTACTAGGTTTTAAAGTTCCTGACGGATGATTATGAGCCAAAATAATACATGTAGCACCTACTTCTAGAGCTGTTTTTAATGCTAATCTTACATCTACTAAGGTTCCTGTAATACCACCTTTACTGAGTTGATTATTTTGAATAACTTTATAAGAATTGTTTAAATACACTATCCAAAACTCCTCGTGTGGTAAATCTCCAATTATAGGTTGCATAAGCTCGAAAACCGATTTGCTAGACGTAACTTTTTTACGCTCTAATGCATCTACTCCTCTTCTACGTCTTCCTAATTCTAAAGCTGCAATAATTGAAATGGCTTTTGCTTCACCAATTCCTTTAAAAGCAGAAAGTTGTTTAATAGATAATTTACCTAGTTCGCTTAAATTATTATCTACGCTTGCAAGAATGCGTTTGCAAAACGCAACAACACTTTCGTCTCTATTTCCTGAACCTATTAAAATGGCTAATAACTCTGCATCGCTTATTACTGCTTTACCTTTATCGCGTAACTTTTCTCTTGGCTGATCGTCTTGAGACCAGTTTTTTATGGAAAATGAAGCGCTTTTTTCTGTCATGTAGTAAATCTACATATTTTTGTTGACTTTATACTGAAGATTAAGATACCGGTCATCTCAAATATTAATATCTAAACTGCATTAAAGCGCAGTTTAGCGAAACCGTTCTCTGCAATAAAAAAACTAACAAAATGAATGAAGAAAAAAAGTTTAATGGGTTAAGATGGGCATTTGTATTTCTGTTATTAACTTTCACACTATTTGTTTCGGGACAATCTACAAAAGAACTAAATCTTGAACACTTTACGACGGATGGTTACGAACTAACCAAATATATCAAAGTATCTGAAATACCCTATCTTATGAATAAATTGACGGAATTTAAAAAATTCCATTATACCGGATATACAAACTATAGAAAAGAAAGAATTACATGTAAAGAAGATGATATTCCCGGATATATTTTAAGAAAAGAAAGATATTTTGACTATGATAAAAGGGAAAATATAGATGACACAAGATATTATTATAATAGTAAGGCAATAGATATTATACATGACTATTTATCCAAATTTGGTTATTTTTACTTTGATCATGAAATAATTATTGATTTAGAATGGAATAATAAAGAGGTCAAAGAAAGTTGCGCAAAAACCTACCAACAATATGATCGAAAAACATGCCCTAATTGCAATGGAGAGTCAAGATTTATAGACAATTCCGATAAGTACTCAAAGGAGAGTAGGTCTGTGATGCAAAATTGTACTTCTTGTGATAAAACCTTTCCATTTAAAGTATGGAATCGGAATGGTCATGGATGGAAAACCACTCATGAAAAGAAGCTCGGTTATTTTAAATGCAGTGGTTGTAGCGGTTATGGATTTTCTGAATGGAATCATGGATCAGCTTTCAATCCTAATATCTCAACAAAAAACTGTCATGTAAGCGGGTGTAATAATGGTTGGCAGGAGTGCAGAAAATGCTATGGTAAAGGTCAAAAAAGAGGCACCGTTAATGTTGAAAAGAAACATGTAACAACACAAAAAAATGAATGTACAAGGTGTAATAATAGTGGCAAGGTAATTACCGGAAAAATAAAAACATATACCTGTTCCTCATGCGATGGTAAAGGCTATACTTTTAAAAGAATTCGTAATCCAGAATGGAAAAATATTGTAAGATATTATCGTGAAAGTAAAAAACTGTACACAAAAATACGTTATAAAGATAATGGAAGAATGAGACCCGATGGTTTCCGTGTAGACTCCTGTAAAAAATGGGTGGGGGTCGAAGCAGATAGAGGTTATGCTTTCCTTGGAAATAAAAAATATTTTACTTTAAATAAAAAATATTCTTCAACTGGTGACGAGTTGAAATATCATAATTTAGATTTTGTTCAGATTGCATTTCAAAGAAATTTAAAAGATTCTAGGCGAGTACCTGAAACTACATTATCTGCATTAAATAATAAATATGTAGGTGAATCGGAGGATGGGAAGCAACATGGACAAGGTACTTATGCTTGGGTAAGTGGTAATAAATATGTAGGTGAATGGAAGGATGGGAAGCAACATGGACAAGGCACTTATACTTGGACTGATGGAAGTAAATATGTAGGTGAATGGAACGATGGGAAGCAACATAACCAAGGTACTTTGACTTTTGCTGATGGAAGTAAATCTACCGTTTGGTACAGGTATGGGATTAAATACTGCTGTGACAATTAGATACTGATAGACAATGGTCAAAAAGCAATTAAAAAAATTTATGTGATGGGTGAACAATGATCTGTCGTAAAACTTTTTAAGAATGGCAAAATAGAATATTCAGGCAACTATCGAAACACCAAAAAATCTGGTATTTGAACATGGTACTTTGAAAATGGCAACAAAAATGTTAGTTGAAGCAGATCAGAGATTACGAGCAGTTACGTTGATATTAAAAAATACAAGTAATAATCTAACGGAATCTGGATATATAGTTAGTGCTTTAATAGCAAATAATGATAAAAACACTTAAACTGCATTAAAACGTAGTTTAGCTGGAATGTTAAACGAACCTTTCAAAAACCTACCCAATCAACCCTTTCAAAGCCTCAAAATCCAATCCACCATAATTACCAGAACTCATTAACAACAACGCTTTATTTTCAAAGTTTTGCGAAAACAAAAACTCTTTAAAATCGTCTGGATTGGTGTAAATAATTAAATCGTCACGCTGGAACGCATTTGCAATTTGCTCATGTGTTACTTCTTCTAATTTTTTAATTTCTACTGCATGAGGCGAATAAAAAACAACTGCAACATCTGCTGCGTCAAGCGCACCTTTGTATTCTTTTAAAAATTCGGCATTTAAACTACTATAAGTATGTAATTCTAAACAGGCTACTAAAGTTCTATTTTGGTATTGCTCTTTTACAGCATTTGTAGTGGCTTCTACTTTACTTGGTGAATGCGCAAAATCTTTGTAAGCTAAGCTAGTTTTACTTTCTACTATTTTTTCTAAACGTTTGCTTGCACCTTTAAAAGTCGGGATGGCTTCGTAGAAATCGTCTTCATCGATTCCCATATGTTGGCAAATCCATTTTGCGCCAGCAAGGTTGTTTAGGTTATGTTTTCCAAACACTTCTATTGGTAAAGGTCCTTCTGGTGTTTCTAATAAAGTTTCACCATTTTCTACTGTATACTCAGGTGTTTGGTATGCGAGTTTTCTAATTTGGTTTTCGCTGGCTTCCACTACTCTTTTCACCTCAGCATCTTCTTCGTTATAGTTTATGCTTCCACCTTGTACTATAGAATCTACAAAAACGCTAAACTGTTCTACATAATTTTCATAAGTTGGAAACACATTAATATGATCCCAAGCAATACCGCTTAACAAGGCAATATTTGGCTTATAAAGATGAAATTTTGGTCTTCTGTCTATTGGAGAACTTAAATACTCGTCGCCTTCCAAAACAATAAAATCGTTATCGTTTGTAAGTTTTACCATAACATCGAAACCTTCTAGTTGCGCACCAACCATATAATCGACATCGCGATTATGATAATGCATAACATGCAAAATCATAGAGGTTATTGTTGTTTTACCATGGCTTCCACCAATTACAACTCTGGTTTTATGTTTAGATTGTTCGTATAAAAACTCTGGATAACTGTATATTTTTAAGTCTAACTCTTGCGCTTTTAATAACTCTCGATTATCTTTTTTAGCATGCATTCCTAAAACAATAGCATCTAAATTAGATGTTATTTTTTCTGGAAACCAACCAAAAGCTTCAGGTAACAAACCTTTACTTTCTAAACGCGATTTTGAGGGCTCGAAAATAGTATCATCACTTCCTGTTACTTGATATCCTTTATTGTGTAGTGCTAAGGCTAGATTGTGCATGGCACTGCCTCCAATGGCTATAAAATGTACGTTCATGTTCGTGTTTTGAATAAAAAGTAAAGATAAGTATTGGATTTTTATTTATATAAGAAATTACCAAATCTTTATAAGGCAAATAAGCTAAAAGCACTATTGTAAAAATTAATTTAAAGTGTTTTTAAAAGTCTTAAAAACCTCAATCTCTGGTAAGTGTTTTATTGCTTTTTCAATCCAAATTAATGATTCTGCTTTATCCTTTTTATGCTTATAAATTTGTGCTAACCTATAGTAAGCCAAAGCTTTTGGCACTCCATCCTTAGAACTGTAATTATCTATATATACTTTTAGACAAAATTCGCCTTTTTCTAATTGAACATTATAATCTGCACACACTTTTCCTATTTGGTAATGCATGACATTGCGCTTATGCTTTAGATGTGCTGCTTCTAGATTAGAAATGGCTTCTGTAGATTTCCCTTCTTTTTCATAGAGCTTGGTCAACTTATCGTAACAGGTAATAGAACCACCTTCTTTTATGGCTAGCTTATAGAATTTTTCGGCTAGATCTGGTTCTTTATCGTATTCATAAATATAACCTTTAGCTAAATAGCCATCTACTTTAGACAGTTTTTCTAGCTCGTTTGCATACTTAAAGCTTTTACTTTTACTGCCACCTATAATACCAGGTAATTGCATATATAATTCTACTAAAGCCCAACGTGCATCAATATGGTTTGGATCGAGCTCTGCAGCTTTTAAAAAAGCTTCTTTTACATCGCCAATAATACTTAAAGCTCTAATTTTACTTATAATTAATGCTTTCATACCTAAAGCACCACCATATTTATAATGGTAATTTGCTTCGGCTGGTTTCGCATCTACTAACTGCTTATACTGCTCTATGGCTTCATCCCATTTCTTCTGGTGCCCATATGCATCACCCAAGAGTTCTGTAGCCTGTAAATTGTTAGAATTATTATTTATAAATAAAATTAGATCTTTTTCAGCCTTTAAAGGCTGCTTGTTTTCAATCAGTTTTTCTGCATCTAACAGGCTTGTTTGCCCTATTAATAAGAGCGGGGAAAACAATAAAAGAAGCACGATTTTTTTCATAAATTATAAGTTAGTACAAAAATAATAATCTATTGGTATTGTTTTTGATTTTAGTAAAGAAAATAAAAGCTTTACTTTTAAAATTGCTTAGTTTACTCATTCAAAGGGCTAGATTACGTATTTAGTGTTTTACAAATAAAGCTTCGCAATTATATTGCTCCAAAATTGATTACAATGAACAAATATATTACCATCTTAATGATTATTCTCTTTGCCAATACTACTTTTTCTCAAAACAACAACTATTCCAAACTATGGACTGAGGTTGAAAAACATGAGGTTGCAGGTTTACCAAAATCTGCTTTAAAAGCGTTGGAGATAATTGAAACTAAGGCTAATGCTGAAAACAATGCGGTTTTAGATCTGGAATGGTTTCTACGGAAAATGAAATAACCGAAATTAAAATAAGGGCTTGTATAAAGATTGAGAAATAACGACTAGGTGTATATTAATTTCTACAATAGATTTTAGGTGAGCTCTCATAAACTAATAATTAGTCATTTAAAGCTGCCCAAAGTATATCTTTAAGCTCTAACAAACCTTGCTGGGCAACACTAGATATAAACACATAAGGAATTGGTAATTCGTTATCTAATTCTACTTTAATTTCCGCTTGAAGTTCATCGTCTAACATATCGCATTTAGATATGGCAATAAATCGGTCTTTATCTAACATTTCTGGATTGTAGCGACGTAATTCGTCTAACAAAATATCGTATTGTTTTTTAATATCTGGAGCATCTGCTGGAATTAAAAACAAAAGAATAGAGTTGCGTTCTATATGGCGTAAAAAATAATAACCTAAGCCTTTACCTTCGGCTGCACCTTCAATAATTCCAGGAATATCTGCCATTACAAAACTTTGAAACTCACGATGCTTTACAATACCTAAATTAGGCTTTAATGTAGTAAACTCGTAATCGGCAATTTTAGGTTTTGCAGATGTAACTACAGATAAGAGTGTCGACTTTCCAGCATTTGGAAAACCAACTAAACCAACATCTGCCAATAACTTAAGCTCTAAAGTTATATCCTTTTCTTCCATAGGAATTCCAGGTTGTGCATAACGAGGTGTTTGGTTTGTAGAAGTTTTAAAATGCCAGTTTCCACGACCACCTTTACCACCTTGAGCCACAATACGCTCTTCACATTCTTCTGTAATTTCAAAAAGAGTTTCGTTAGTTTCTGTATCTTTAACTACTGTTCCTAAAGGTACGTCTACATACATATCTTCTCCATCTGCACCAGTACTTCTTCCACTACTTCCACTGCCACCATGACCTGCTCTAATGTGCCTTTTATACTTTAAGTGTATTAATGTCCAAAGGTTAGAGTTTCCTTTTAAAATCACGTGTCCTCCACGTCCACCATCTCCTCCATCTGGTCCACCTTTGGCAAGGTATTTTTCACGATGTAAGTGTGTAGAACCTTGACCTCCTTTTCCAGAAGTAACGTGCATTTTTACGTAGTCAACAAAATTTCCTTCAGTCATTTTTTAAGTTATAAGTTGCGAGTTTAAAGTTTAAAGTTACGCACTCTTAGACTTACTCAAATTATCATTCCTGCGGAGGCAGGAATCTATTTTTTAATAAAAATAATTTAGTTCATTATGTTTTTTACATAACATAATTAAATTTCTGCTTTCGCAGAATTTAGAGCTTATCAATTGCACTACACAAACGCTCTGTAATAGCTTCAACACTCCCAAAACCATCTACTCCAAAATATTTATTTTGTGCAGAATAATAGTCTTTTAAAATGGCAGTTTTTGTATAATACTCTTTAATACGATTTCTTATAATACTCTCGTCTGCATCATCTGCTCTTCCGCTAGATTTACCACGTTCAAGGAGCCTTTCAACTAAAACCTCATCTTCCACCTCAAGAGCAATCATTGCATTAATTTGTGAATCTTTGCTTTCCATAAGTTTATCTAAAGCTTCTGCTTGTGTATTTGTTCTTGGAAAACCATCAAAAATAAACCCTTTAGTATCTGCATTTTTTTCTACTTCAGCATTTAACATGTCTATTGTTACTTGGTCTGGTACTAACTCGCCTTTATCCATAAAAGATTTCGCTAAAATACCAAGTGCAGTTTCATTTTTTATATTAAAGCGAAAAACATCTCCTGTAGAAATATGTACAAGATTATATTTCTCTTTTAAAAAATTAGCTTGTGTACCTTTACCTGCTCCTGGAGGGCCAAATAATACTAAATTTGTCATGTGTTGCGTTGTTTTTATTTGATATACTTCTGGTAAATCTCTTCCTAATCCATCATAGTCTAGTCCATAACCTACTATAAACTTGTTAGGAATCTCCATACCAACATAATGTAATTTAAAGTCTTTTTTGTAAGCTTCCGGTTTGTAAAACAACGTTGCTATTAATAATTGTTTAACACCTTCATTTTTAAATACCCTATGTATTTCGTGTAGTGTTTTACCTGTATCTATTATATCTTCTAGTATAACTACTGTTCTTCCAGTTAAATCTTGAGTTAAACCTATTAAACGTTGTATGTCGTCTGAAGATTTGACACCTTCGTAAGACGCTAGTTTAATAAAAGTAACTTCGCATGGTTTTGGATATTTTTTTACAAAATCACTAACCACCATAAAAGAACCATTTAGAACACCAATAAATACTGGCACTTCATCACCTAAATCGTTTACAAGTTCTTCAGCCATTTTAGACACAGCAGCGTCTATTTCTTTAGCAGAAATAAATGGCTTAAAATATTTGTCGTGTAGCTTAATCATTATTTTACTTTTAATAAAGTGGCAAAGATAAGTATTTGTTAATCGAAATACGATTTTTGCTTTATCATTTTAGGGCTGATTTATTTTATAAAATGTATTTTTGTAATGCATTTTATAACTAAAAGATTTCCATTTTCATGGAAAATATTATGAACTATTTCTCTTCAGATTTTAAATTAGGTATTCTTGGTGGTGGCCAACTAGGCAAAATGATGCTTTACAGTACCAGAAAATTCGACATACAAACATATGTGTTAGACCCAAGTGATGATGCTCCTTGTAAAATAGCATGCGACGCTTTTACAAAAGGCGATTTAATGAATTTTGAAACTGTTTACAACTTTGGAAAACAAGTAGACGTATTAACTTTTGAAATTGAAAATGTAAATGTAGATGCGTTAGAAAAATTAGAAAAAGAAGGTGTAAAAGTATTCCCAAGTTCTAATAATTTAAGAGTGATACAAAATAAAGCAAAACAAAAATTGTTTTATTTAGATCATAACCTACCAACGTCTCAGTTTTCTAGATTTGCTTATGCTTCAGAAATTGAAGACGCTGTTTTAAATGGAGGTCTAGAATTTCCGTTTGTTTGGAAAAGCGCCCAGTTTGGTTACGATGGTAACGGTGTAAAAGTAGTGCGCACTTTAGAAGATTTAAAAGGTTTACCAACTGGCGAATGTATAGCAGAAGAACTAATAGATTTTAAAAATGAACTTGCTGTAATAGTGGCTAGAAATCCTGATGGTGATATAAAAACGTATCCTGTTGTGGAGATGGAGTTTCATCCAGAAGCTAACCAAGTAGAATATGTTATTTGTCCTGCAAGAATTCCAGAAGCAATTGCTAAAAAGGCACAAGATATTGCCTTAAAAGTATCAAAATCTTTTAATCATGTTGGCTTATTGGCTGTAGAAATGTTTCAAACTAAAAATGATACTATTTTAATTAATGAAGTGGCACCAAGACCTCATAATTCTGGTCACCAAACCATAGAGGCAAGTTATACGTCTCAATTTGAACAACATATTCGGGCTATTCTTAATCTTCCCTTAGGAAAAACCGAAAGCAAAGTTGGAGGTATTATGCTAAATCTAGTTGGTTCAGAAGGTTATACTGGAGATGCTGTTTATGAAAATATTGATGAAATTATGAAAATGGAAGGCGTGACACCACATATTTATGGTAAAAAACAAACAAGACCGTTTCGTAAAATGGGTCATGTAACTATTGTAAATGAAGATTTAAATACAGCACGCAAAGTTGCTGAGGAAGTAAAGAAAACTATTAAAGTAATAAGCAAATAATTATGAGTAAAGTTGGTGTAATAATGGGTAGCGATAGCGACCTACCAGTAATGCAAGAAGCAATAGATATATTAAAAGGGTTTGATATTGAGGTTGAAGTAGATATTGTATCTGCTCATCGCACACCAGAAAAACTATTCGATTACAGTAAAAATGCACATACTAGAGGAATAAAAGTAATTATAGCTGGTGCAGGTGGTGCAGCACATTTACCAGGAATGGTAGCGTCTTTATCGCCTTTACCAATAATTGGCGTTCCTATAAAAAGCAGAAATTCTATAGATGGTTGGGATTCTATCTTATCTATTCTTCAAATGCCAGGCGGAGTTCCTGTTGCAACAGTAGCGCTAAATGGAGCAAAAAATGCAGGGATTTTGGCTGCACAAATAATTGGAACTAGCGACAAATGTGTACTAGACAAAATATTAGCTTACAAAGAAGGTTTAAAGCTTAAAGTAGAAGCAGCTTCTAAAGGTGTAAAATAGAAAATAGAAAAGCCCAGTCTCCTGGGCTTTTAATCGCTATTAATCTTTCTATGTATGAGATAAACTCACATTAAAAAAACTTACAGCGAAAATCTTCATTTACATTCAAATAGAAGAAAATATTAAAAAAAATACATGCAATTTCGTTTAAAAACACCTAGAGTGTTGGTTTCCAGCATGTTTTGAGGTATAAAAAAAACCTCAAATAAATTTGAGGCTTTTTATCGCTATTAATCAATAATTTTAAAGAGAGTAACCAGCTCTCATGAAAAATCTAACACAAACTTAAAAGATATTTCCCACATTTTAAATGTTTTAACTAAATTTTATCAAAATACAATCATCTTATAATGAACATATTAACAAAAAAATTCTCAAATCCATATAATTCAGCTCCATTTAGCCAAATTAATAATAAAGATTATAAACTGGCTATAACAAACCTTATTTTAGAAACGAAATTAGAAATAGAGGCTATTACAAAAAACCATGATAATCCTACTTTCGAAAATACTATAGAAGCACTAGAATTTTCTGGACAGCAATTAGATCGCGTAACAAGTATTTTTTTTAATCTTAACTCTGCAGAAACTAGCGAAGAAATCCAAAAAACTGCCCAAGAAGTCTCTCCACTACTCACAGAATTTGGGAATGATATTACTCTAAACGAAGCCTTGTTTAAACGCGTAAAAGAAGTTTACAATAAAAAGAGCGCTTTAAATCTAACAATAGAACAACAAACATTATTAGATAAAAAATATAAAAGTTTTTCTAGAAATGGTGCCAATTTAAATGAAGAAGATAAAACTAAACTTCGTGAGATTGATAAAACACTTGCAAAACTTAAATTACAATTTGGCGAAAACATTTTGGCGGAAACCAACAAGTATGAGTTGCACCTTACAAATCAAGAAGACCTTTCTGGTTTGCCAGAAGGCGCAAAAGAAGCTGCGAAACAATTAGCAGAAAGCAAAAACAAAGAAGGTTGGTTAATCACCTTAGACTACCCAAGCTACATTCCGTTTATGACTTATGCAGATAACAGAACACTAAGGCAAGAGCTGTCTAAAGCTGCAGGAAGCAAAGCATTTAAAGGCGATGCGCTAGACAACCAAAACATTGTATTAGACATTACAAACCTGAGGTTTAAGCGTGCTAACTTACTAGGTTATAAAACGCATGCTCATTTTGTATTAGAAGAACGTATGGCTGAAACACCTGAAAAAGTTTTTAATTTTTTAAATAAGTTATTAGCTAAAGCTAAACCAGCAGCAGAAAACGAATTTAAAAATCTAGAGCGTTTTGCTAAAAAATTGGATAATATTGAAAGACTTGAGAAATGGGATTCTGCATATTACGCAGAGAAATTAAAGCAAAAACTATTCAGTTTAGACGACGAGCAATTAAAACCTTATTTTAAACTAGAAAATGTAATAGATGGTGCTTTTGTTGTTGCAGAAAAGCTTTTCGGTTTACATTTTGAAGAAATAAATAATATCGACAAATACCATGAAGATGTTTTAACTTATAAAGTAACAGACAGCAATAATGATTTAGTTTCAATATTTTATGCTGATTTTTTTCCAAGAAAAGGTAAAAGAAATGGTGCTTGGATGACAAGCTATAAACTACAATTTATAAAAAACAATACAGAAGAAAGACCACATGTTTCTATTGTTTGTAATTTTACTAAACCAACAAAAAGCAAGCCTTCATTATTAACCTTTAATGAGGTTACAACACTGTTTCATGAGTTTGGTCATGCACTTCATGGTATGCTAGCAAAAACAACCTATCCTAGTTTATCTGGAACAAGTGTTTATTGGGATTTTGTTGAGTTACCTAGTCAAGTTATGGAAAACTGGTGTTATGAAAAAGAAGCACTAGAACTTTTTGCAAAACATTACGAGAGTAACGAAGTAATACCTATGGATCTAGTTAACAAAATTAAAGAATCGTCTACTTTTCATGAAGGAATGCAAACCTTAAGGCAAATTAGTTTTGGTTTGTTAGATATGGCATGGCATGCTAGCGAATTTCCAGAGGAAATTAAAAATGTAAAAACATATGAAAACAATGCTTTTAAAAACACTAATCTCTTTCCAGATGTAAAAGAAAACTGTATGAGTACTGCTTTTGCTCACATTTTTCAAGGTGGTTATAGTTCTGGTTATTACAGTTACAAATGGGCAGAAGTACTAGATGCAGATGCTTTCGATTATTTTAAACAAGCAGGTATTTTTAATAAAGAAATTGCTAGTAAATTTAAAGAACACATATTGTCTCAAGGAGGAACAGAAAAACCAATGGTTTTATACAAACGCTTTAGAGGGCAAGAAGCTAAACCTGAAGCGCTTTTAAAACGTGCAGGATTAATACAATAAACTATTAATGCAGCTTTACATAATACAGTAAAGTTTAATTGTATAAAACAATCATTTAAAAATAATAGGTCGACTACTTATAACATTAGTACATGTAATATTCCCAAGGTATTTTAACTGGAAAATAGAATTAAAAAAATTAAGCCTTATAAATAGACAAATGATGAAAGTTCACACCTTTTTTATAGCATTAACTGTTTTTTTTAATTGGTATACTTTGCTTTACCTCTTCTCAAGATATTACAGAAACTAAACTTGGAAATAAAATAGCTTTAGGTTTAGCCATTTTTTGGGGTATTAGAGTATTTATGCAGTTCTTTGTATACTCTTCAAAATTGTGGAAAGGTAAAATATTTGAAACCACAGTGCATGTTTTCTTTTCAATACTTTGGATATATCTAACTACTGTATTTTTAATGATATATTTCAAATAATATTAAAACAATTCTTTTTTCTTTACTTTTGAAAAAAACAATTGCCAATTATGCCAGATCACAAAATAGATCCAAATCAATGGATTAATTTGTATTCAGACTATCTTTTTAACTACACAATTTCTCGTGTTAGTGATAGAGATATGGCTCAGGATTTAGTTTCCGAAACCTTTTTAGCAGGTTTAAAATCTATGAAAAATTTTAAAGGAGAAGCAAGTGAACGCACTTGGCTAATTTCAATTTTAAAAAGAAAAATTATAGATTATTATCGTAAAATAAATTCTAACAAAGGTAAAGCCGAAGTTAGAATGAGTTACAATAGTGATATCGAAAGCGAAGGTGATTGGCTAGAAGAACGTGTTGCCGATCCTTTTGACAAAACAGCTGAAGATGCTATAGAAAATAAAGAATTAGGTGTTGCAATACATAATTGCTTAGATAAATTACCAGCAAAACAGGCTCAAGTTTTCGAAATGAAAACAATTTTAAATTACGAAACTGAAGCCATATGTAATGAATTAAATATTACTGCGTCTAACCTATGGGTAATTATACACAGAGCACGAACTGCAATGGCTGGTTGTCTAGAAAAAAATTGGTTTTAATAAAATGAGTAATAAAATATTTCTAAGTTGTAATGAAGCTAATCATACTTGCGATAAAACGGAGTATACAGAAGCATCATTATTGGATAAAATCAAATTAAATATACATTTAATATGGTGTGCTGCATGTAGAAAGTACTCTAAAAACAATGCAAAACTCACAAAATTAATAAACCAAAAAGAGGTTAAACTTCAAGATTCTGAAAAAAGCAAAATTCAATCTGTTTTCGAAAAAGAATTAGCAAAACAAGATCATTAGCAACCAAAATATTGGAATACTTTCAACCCAAAAGGAACTATAATAAAGATTCCTTTTTTTATTTGTATAAACTAAAAACAAACCTGTAATTAAAGTAATAATTAATATAGTTACTATATTATTACTGCTTATTTCATTTTTGAAAAATTCCACTAAAAAGAAAACTATTAATAACAATAAACCTATTGTTTTTGTTCGCCTTACTCCTATTCTTTGTGGTATTGTAGCTAATTTTAAACTATCGTACTCTAAATCTCTAATTTCAAAAGGAAGCATTAATACAATAACAAAAATAAAATACTGAAAAGCAGTAATAAACATATCTTCATTAAGCGCAATACCGTTATTTATCAACGGTAAAAAAACAGTAACACCAGACCAAACTAAAGCAATTATATAAACTTTAAGCCCACTTACATCTCTTAAGTTTTGTTGTTTATCTAAATAAAAATCTTTAGGTATAAATGGAAAAGCATATAGAAAAGTAACAATTCCAAAAACCGAAATATAAACAAGAGATTTTGTAGATAATTGAAATGCATAATAACACAAAAGCACAAAACAAATAAGAGAGAATATTTGTATGGCTTTTAAAGATTGTGTTAAACTTCTATGATGGAATTTTGCAATACCAAAATATTTAACAAAATTATAGCCAGTTATAGTTGCAAAAAAAACAAAAAATAAAATACTCTCATCATGTAAAACGTTGAACCGTCTTAATGTGATAAAACATAATGCATACACGGCTAAAGCAACGTGAATACTACTATTTAAATAAAAATCAAAAAGCTGTTTAATTACTCGCATTAAACAAAGTTACGCAAACTGTTAATAAAGGAGTTAAATGGTTAAAAACTTTCAATTTTTTAAGAAATAATATCTTAAGTTTTCATTATTTTTGCTTCATAAAATTCACATACAATAAAATGGATACAAATTCTTTCGCACTACGTCATATTGGGCCAAGAGAAAACGATCAAAAACTAATGCTAGATGCTATTGGTGTTGACAGTATAGAACAACTTATCTCTGAAACCGTTCCTGAAGACATTCGTTTAAAAAACGATTTAGATTTAGATGCTTCCATGAGCGAATTTGAGTATTCATCTCACATTAACGAACTATCTAAGCTTAATAAAGTTTATAAAACTTACATAGGTTTAGGTTATCATCCTACTATTTTACCAGCTGTTATACAACGTAACATTCTTGAAAATCCAGGTTGGTATACAGCTTACACACCTTACCAAGCAGAAATTGCTCAAGGTCGTTTAGAAGCTTTATTAAATTTCCAAACTATGGTTATTGACCTTACAGGAATGGAAATTGCCAATGCTTCACTTTTAGATGAAAGTACTGCTGCTGCGGAAGCTATGGGAATGCTATTTGCGGTAAGAGAGCGTAGCCAGAAAAAAGCGAATATCAATAAGTTTTTTGTTTCAGATTTAGTATTACCACAAACAATAGATTTACTAGAAACTAGAGCAAACCCAATTGGTATAGAATTAGTTATTGGTAATGAGTCTGAATACAACCTTTCAGATGAGTATTTTGGTGCATTATTACAATATCCTGGCAAAAACGGACAGATTACAGACATAAAATCTTTTATAGAGAAAGCAAATGCAGAACATATTAAAGTTGCAGTTGCAGCAGATATATTAAGTTTAACTAAACTAGAAGCTCCAGGAAAATTTGGTGCAGATGTTGTTGTTGGCACAACTCAACGTTTTGGTATACCAATGGGCTTTGGTGGTCCTCATGCAGCATATTTTGCAACAAAAGAAGCTTACAAGCGTGATGTTCCTGGTCGTATTATTGGTGTAACTAAAGACTTAAACAACAACAGAGCATTACGTATGGCATTGCAAACTCGCGAGCAACACATTAAGCGAGACAAAGCAACTTCTAACATTTGTACAGCACAAGTGCTTTTGGCAGTTATGGCTGGAATGTATGGAGTGTACCATGGTCCTAAAGGATTAACGTTTATAGCAGATAAAATTAAAGACTCTGCTTCTACTTTAGCTAAAGCTTTAGAGAAATTAGATTTAGAACAAACAAATTCGCATTATTTCGATACACTTCAAATTAAAGCAGATGCTGTAAAAACTAAATATGAAGCAGAAAAAAGAGAAGTTAATTTTCATTATCCAGATACCAATACTGTTACAATTTCTATAAATGAAACAACTTCTATTTCAGATTTAAATGAAATTATTTCAATTTTTGAAAGCGTTACAGAGAATAGTACAGACAAAATTGAATCGATTGAAAGTAATAACACAATACCAGAGCATATAAAACGTCAATCTGATTTCATGACGTTTGATATGTTTAACACATACCATTCTGAAACAGAATTAATGCGCTACATTAAAGGATTAGAGCGCAAAGATTTAGCCTTAAATCACTCTATGATTTCTTTAGGTTCTTGCACCATGAAATTAAATGCTGCTGCAGAAATGTTACCATTAAGCTCTACAAATTGGGGAAGTGTACACCCATTTGTTCCTGTAGATCAACCTATTGGTTACAAATTAATGTTAAACGCATTAGAAAACCAATTAACAGAAATTACAGGTTTTGCCGCTACCTCTTTACAGCCAAACTCTGGAGCACAAGGAGAGTTTGCTGGTTTAATGGTTATTAAAGCTTACCATGAATCTCGTGGAGATCACCATAGAAACATTTGTTTAATTCCATCTTCTGCACATGGTACAAATCCAGCTAGTGCAATAATGGCTGGAATGAAAGTAGTTGTTACCAAAGCATCAGAAAACGGAAACATAGATGTTGAAGATTTACGTGAAAAAGCAGAATTGCATAAAGATAATTTATCTGCGTTAATGGTAACCTATCCTTCAACACATGGTGTTTACGAATCTGCCATAAAAGACATTACTAAAATCATTCATGACAATGGTGGTCAAGTTTATATGGATGGTGCTAACATGAACGCACAAGTAGGATTAACAAATCCTGGAAATATTGGAGCAGATGTGTGTCACTTAAATTTACATAAAACTTTTGCTATTCCTCATGGTGGTGGTGGTCCAGGAGTAGGACCAATATGTGTAGCAGAACAACTAGTACCATTTTTACCTGGAAACCCAATTATTAAAACTGGTGGACATCAATCTATATCTGCAATTTCTGCTACTCCTTATGGATCTGCTTTAGCTTGTTTAATTTCTTATGGATACATAAAAATGCTAGGTTATAGAGGACTTAAAAAAGCAACAGAAATCGCGATTTTAAATGCTAATTATATTAAAGAACGTTTAAAAGATCACTATCCTACATTATATTCTGGTGAAAAAGGAAGAGCTGCACACGAAATGATTATTGATTGTCGCGATTTTAAATCTAATGGTATTGAAGTAGTAGATATTGCTAAGCGTTTAATGGATTATGGCTTCCATGCACCTACAGTATCTTTTCCTGTAGCAGGAACCATGATGATTGAGCCCACAGAAAGTGAGAGTAAAGCAGAAATGGATCGTTTTTGTGATGCCATGATATCTATAAGACAAGAAATTGCAGAAGCAAATAAGGATGATCATAATAACCCTTTAAAAAACGCACCTCATACAATGGCTATGGTAACGAGTGATGAATGGTTACTGCCTTACTCTCGTGAAAAAGCCGCATTTCCTCTAGATTATGTACATGATACTAAGTTTTGGCCAAGTGTAAGACGTGTAGATGATGCTTATGGAGACAGAAATTTAATTTGCACATGTTCTCCAATTGAAGCATATATGGAAGCTTAAAAGTTTCAAATAATTTTAATAATCAAAAGTCTTTATCTTATTTTAATAAAGACTTTTGTTTTTTTATTAATTTTAAGTACCATATTTTAAGAATTAAATAAAAAAAAGCGAATAATTTAAAAACAAACATTAGTCTATTTATATTTAATTAGATTAGTATATTAACAATAACCAATAGCTTAGTATTATGTCTATAAAAATTACAGGAACAGGAAGTTACATTCCAAGTCAAATTAAAAAAAACGAAAGTTTCTATAATCATGAATTTATTAATTTAGATGGCTCTTCAATAAATAACACCAACGAGGTTATAGTTGAAAAATTTAAAGCCATCACAGGAATTGAAGAGAGACGTTATATAAAACCATCTTTATTAAATTCTGATATCGCCTTTTTTGCTTCAGAAAAAGCAATTAAAGACGCTAAGATCGACAAAGAAACTTTAGACTACATTATTGTTGCACATAACTATGGAGATGTGAAACACGATTCTGAACAAAGTGATACTGTACCTAGTATTGCCTCTCGTGTTAAACATTTATTAGGCATAAAAAATCCTAGATGTGTTGGGTATGATTTATTGTTTGGTTGTCCAGGATGGATTGAAGGTGTTATTCAAGCAAAAGCTTTTATAGCCTCTGGAATGGCAAAAAAGTGTTTAGTTGTTGGAACCGAAACATTATCTCGCGTAGTAGATAAACATGATCGTGATTCTATGATTTATAGTGATGGAGCTGGAGCAGTAATTGTTGAGGCTTCTAATGAAGAAGGTGGAATAAACGCTCATGAAACAGCTACTTTTGCATTAGATGAAGCTCATTTTATTTACTTTGGAGAAACAAATAAACCAGAAATTACAGATAAACGCCGTTACATAAAAATGTATGGTCGTAAAATTTACGAGTTTGCATTAACTAATGTTCCTTTAGCTTTAAAATCTTGTCTAGAAAAAAGTAACTATAAAATTGAAGATGTAAAAAAGATATTAATACATCAAGCAAACGAAAAAATGGACGAAGCTATTGTAAAACGCTTTTACAAACTACATAAAATGGAAATGCCAGAAGGCATTATGCCTATGAGTATAAATACTCTTGGTAATTCTAGTGTAGCTACCGTACCTACGCTTTATGACTTAATCTTAAAAGGAGAACTAGAAGGTCATGAAATTAACAAAGGAGATGTTATTATTTTTGCTGGTGTTGGTGCTGGGATGAATATTAATGCTATGGTATATAAACACTAATTTAGTATTAATTAACAAAACGATTTATCTTGTACGAAGGAAAATTTCCATATAAAAGATACAAACTCACTCATCAGTTTTTAGAAAAACATATTTCTAAAGAAGAAAAAATTTTAGACTTAGGAGTTTCTAATCCTTTTACTGAGGTTATGAAAAAATCTGGTTTTAAAATTAAAAATACAACTGGAGAAGATTTAGATGAAGATACCTCAGCTATAAAAAACTCTAACGCTACAGTGGTAACAGCTTTCGAAATTTTTGAACATCTATTATCACCATATACTGTTATAAAAGATATAAAAGCCGATAAACTAGTTGCAAGTATTCCTATGAGATTGTGGTTTTCTTCTGCCTATAGAAGTAAAACTGATAAATGGGACAGACATTACCACGAGTTTGAAGATTGGCAATTTAATTGGCTTTTAGAAAAAGCTGGTTGGAAAATTATTGACCGCCAAAAATGGACTAACCCAACAAAGAAAATAGGTCTTCGTCCGCTATTAAGATGGTTTACTAATCGCTATTATATTGTTTATGCAGAACGCATAAATAACCCTAAACAATAAATAACAAAACCAAAACTTAATTAAAAGCCTTTGGAATTGGGTATTTTATTACTGTAATTTGTTTTCATGAACATTTACATTGTTATTCCTGCACATAATGAAGAAGATTGCATTGCTTTAATGTTGCAATCTTTAGCAGAACAAACACTTTTATCAAAAAAAGTAGTTGTTGTAAATGACAATTCTATAGATAATACTCAAAAAGTAATTGATACTTTTACAAAGAAACACAGTTGGCTTGAGAGCATTTCTATTCAATCTTCTAAAGAGCACATTCCAGGCAGTAAAGTAATCAACGCATTTTACAAAGGCTTAGAAACTTTGGATGATAACTACGATATTATTTGCAAATTTGATGCAGATATTATACTTCCAAATAATTATTTAGAATCTATTGTCACTCTTTTTGAATCTAATAAAAAAGTAGGTATAGCAGGAGGCTTGGCTTATATTGAAAAAAATAATGAATGGGTTTACGAGACCATAGCTTCTAAAAAACATGTTCGTGGTCCTTTTAAAGCCTATAGAAAAGCATGTTTTAAAGAGATTGAAGGATTAAAACAAAGTATAGGTTGGGATACTATAGATATTTTATTGGCTCAATATTATGGCTGGACCATAAAAACCGATAAAAACTTAAAAGTAAAACACTTAAAACCAACTGGAAAAACATACCATAAAAGCAGTAAATATTTACAAGGTAAAGCACTTTACAAAATGCGTTTTGGGCTAATTATTACAATTCTTTCCGCATTAAAAAGCGCAATTAGTAAGCGTAGTACTATATATTTTTTCAACACAATTTTAGGCTATTTTAAAGCGAAAAATCAAAACTTAGAGTATTTAGTAACCAAAGAGCAAGGCGCTTTTATAAGAAAACTCCGTTTGAAGGGAGTAAGAAAAAAAATTTGCTTCTAAAAACTTATTATTTAAAGCTCCAATTTTTATAATTGTTAGATTCTTCCAATCTATTTTCTAACCCATCCTCTAATTCATGAAAGAAATCGATTCCTGTAAGTGCTTCAATTTTATCTACAGATACAACAAACTTATATAATGGCTCATTAGAATCTTCATGATCTAATAAAAAAGCCAACATTTTTGTGTCACCAGAATTATTATCGATAATTACTTTATAAAACTGATTAGGAACTGCTACTTTTTCGCTCCCAATAGTTTTCATATTACCTTTTAAAATACCACCAGAAACCACAAAAACACCATCGTACTTTCTAGCCCAATATCGAGTTTTCTGCTCTAGTCTATTCCAAACTCCTGCATTAAAATCGTGCCTTTGCGGAGAAATATTACTGGTTAAAAAGGTTTTTTTATGAGCAAACTGACTGTATTTCCTGTCTCTTGCTGGACATAAGTGTCCACGGTCGTAACCAGATTTTTTATAGTTTCTCCAATGTGCTGCTTTAGTTTTAACGGCTTCATCTATTTCAAAATAAGGACGTTTAAAATTAGTATTACTTAAATGCGATTTTTTAAGTTCATAAGCTACCCACTCTGCTTGTTCGTGCGGCTCGCTGTAACTTAAACTATAACCTTCATGATGCACAACTTGACCTGTACTGCTTGTTGGTAAAAAATATTCGTTAGTATCTGCCTTTACGGTAACTCCTCCAGAAACAACTTTTATTTGCTCTTGATTAATTATATATTCTTTAATTAATAAAGTTGCTATAATTACTATTGCTGTGAGTATTGAGTATTTTGTTTTATTATTCAATATAAGAATATGTTTATTTGATAAAGTTATAAATTAATAGACTTAAAAAGCAAAACCTCGCAATTGCGAGGTTTTACATATACAATCTTAAACTTTTATTTTAAGCTTTCTAAGCTACTTTTCAAGGTTTCAATCTTAGCTAAAGCATCTGCTTCTTTTTTCTTTTCACCAGCAACTACTTGTTCTGGTGCTCCTGCAACAAAACGTTCGTTAGATAACTTTTTTTGTACAGATTTAAGGAAACCTTCTGTATATTTTAATTCTTCAGAAAGTTTTACAATTTCTGCTTCAACATCAATGGCACCTTCCATTGGTATAAAATACTCGTTAGATTTCACTCTATATGTTAAAGCGCCTTCAACTGGCTGAGAAACATAATCGATACTTTCAAGATTCCCTAATTTAGAAATAACAGCATCAAAAATAGTGCTCGAATTTTCATTATTAATTACAGAAAAACCAATAGCATCTTTAAACGCAATGTTCTTTTCTTTTCTAACTGTTCTTATTCCAGAAATTACTTCTGCAGCAAATTCAAATTGCGAAATAATTTTATTGTTTATTGGTTTCGCTTCTGGCCATTTTGCGACAATTAAAGCTTCTTCAGGAGAACGTTCTGCAATATATTGCCAAATGTCTTC
>NZ_JASJHV010000109.1:0-4800 GCF_037625555.1 Lacinutrix sp. | reverse complement strand
GATTTAACTAAAGAACATTTAACAGAAACCTTTAAGCCTAAAAAAAATATAGCTAATAATGTTATTGAATTATACAGCGAGTTTTTAAAGGAGAAAAAACAACAGGGTACAGTTACAGCTAGAACATTGCAAAAATATAATGTAGTTTTTTTAAAATATAAATCCTTTTGTGCTAAACAATTTAAATCACATAAAATAAAAGATTTAGATGATAATTTTTATGTCGCGTTTTTAGCCTATTTAAGACACAAAGACAAATTAAACGACAATACACTCGCAAGATACTTAACCTTCTTTAAAACGTTTGTTATATGGTGTAATCGTAAGGGCTTTGACGTTAATAACGACTATACTAATGTATCAGTAAAAAAGTATCAATCCGATGACGTGGCATTAAATTCTAAAGAGGTTGAAATACTAGAGAATGCAGATTTAAACGGATCTGATGAGAAAGCTAGAGATTTGTTTTTGATTGGTGTGTACTCTGGACAGCGTTTTTCTGACTACTCAGTCTTTGAACGTGCTGATATACAAGGAGACTTTATTATAAAGCGTTCTGAGAAAACAGAAAATCATAGTATAATCCCTTTACATGATAAACTTAAAAACCTATTAGACAAATACGACTGGAGACTGCCTAAAATAAGCTCTCAAAAGTTTAATGTACGGATGCAGTCTGTATGTAAAGACTTAGGGTTTGATAATGAAATAAAGAAAACCACTTACAGGGGTAGTCAAAAGACTATTGAACTATTGCCTTTGTGGAAGATGGTAGCTTCACACACCGCCAGGAGAACTTATATTACTTTAATGGCTGAGAAGGGAATGGCTGATCATTTTATTATGGCTGTAACTGGGATTAAAGATGCCAAAACATTAAGTAAATATAAAAAGCTAAACAAAAACAATTTGTTCACTATTTCGGAATCTCTTTGGAAATAAAGCTTTTCTTTAATTTAGATATATATAATTTTTTGTAAATATTATCTAGTTCTTTTTGTTCCTTTGCGTTATAGAGATTATAATTCTCTTGATAAAGTTTGTGAAATTCCATTAAATTCATTTGTAAGCTTTTTATAATTTAGTTTTATTTTTTTTAAATATTCATTTAAAGTTAACATTTTTTTTATTTAAAAGCAGCCCATTGCAAGCCCATTGCAAGTCCATTGTTTTAATTATTTAATTTAAACTTTAAACCCTCCATTTCTTTAACAAACTTTTGAGCATCTTTTTCTAAAAGTATAACATAACCCTCCATTAAAGTCAATCTATCTTGTACATTGTTTAGGTTATAATTTACATGATCTCCCATGTCTTTGACTATTCTAGCTTCATCATCTACTTTGTTAGTCAATGTGTGTAATGCTGATACACCTTGCTCATAAAATTTATTTTCTATTTCCTTTTGTTTTTTCTCAAAATAGCTGATTACTTGCTGTGCTGTAACTGTAAGATCGTCACTATGAACTTCTTCTTTAGCTTCAACCCCATACAAAAGCCAGTCTTTAGTGTACTCTGGGAATGCACCTAATATTCTATCTACTGTCTTAGTGCTTGGCTTTCGATTGTCTTGAATTAATTTGTGAATAGTTCCTGGAGAATTAAGACCTATAAACTTGCAAAAATCTAAAACAGACAAGTTTTTATCTTGTAAGATTTTTTTTATTCTTATCGAGTAATTTGTATTCATTAAAGTATTTTTAAGTAATAATTTGTATAGTATTATTATTATTAGTACATTTGTATAACAATAAGTAGTATTTACTGCATTATTGTCCATATAAATATACAAAAATTATGTTAGAAAACACAAAGAATTTATTCACACAACTAAAAGACAAACAGTCGTTTATCATGCTTTGCTCGACTGAATTTGAAATTAAACCTTTATCAATTAGAAATAATTGGTTTGGTGGTTACTGGGCAATCCCAGACAAACATCTAGAGCGAGTTGTAGATTTATTACAGAACTCTATTATTAAGCAAAACCTTTTAAAACAAGTGCCATGCTTATAGCTAGTAAAGATGAAATTCGAGAGCTGTTTAAAGAGTTTGCTGATGTGTACGCTATAAACATACAAGAGCAAATAGAAAAGGCTGTAAACGCTTCACAAAGTAACGTTAATATGAGCGTAAAAGAATGCAGCGATTATTTAAGCCAATGCAAAAAAACAACCTACACACAAATTTTAGAAGGCAAAATCACAGCTAATCGTGTAGGTAATAAATATCTAATCCCTAAAAACCAATTTACAAAATGATACAAGAAAAATTTAAAACAATGAAAAGTAATGGGCTTGATGAGTTCGTTACATTAATTGAAGACGTTCCAGTTTTCTTTCACGATACACACGAGTGTAATATAGGTGCAACAGTTTCTATTAGATGGAGGTTTGACTTAGAGCTTAGGGAATACGGAGTTAAGTCTATAAACGCCTATACAGTACAAGCACAAGCAGAAATAATAAATCTAGACACTTTAGAAGTCATTGAAGTTATAGATACAAATCAATTTGATGGCTGGACTTTAGAAGATGAAGACATTGATTTAAACCATTCGATTTGCCCTACTGATTGTTCTATTGACTACAAAGACAGTTCAATTTTAATAGAGTGGTAATGGAAACAAACGACTACGACAATCCAGCATATGATAACGATTTCAATGAGTGTCCTGTATGTGGCACACCAACAACCAACAGAAGCGTTTGCTCAAACACTTGCTTTGAGGCTGACATGATGTAAAATAATAAATAAATAATAACTATAAAAAAAGAGAAAAAATGGCAATTAAATTCGAACAAAAAAACAATCAAACAAAAACAGATTTCACAGCACCAGCTGGAACGCACATCGCTAGATGTTACAAGATGATTCATGTAGGTACTCGGTCTTATGAGTACAATGGAGATCCAAAGACAAAAAACTCAATTTGGTTTTATTTTGAACTACCAACCGAAATGAGAATATTTGACAAAGAAAACGGAGAACAACCCTTATCAATTAACATTGAGTATAACCTAACTTTTTATGAAGCTGCTAAATTGTTTCAACATGTCAACACATGGAGAGGTAAAACATTAACCCCTCAAGAAATTGATGACTTTGAAATTGATTCATTGATTGGAGAGCCTTGCATGCTTTCAGTCATCCATAACGTATCATCTAAGAACGGAAAAACATACGCTAATATAACAGCAGTCTCAGCAATGCCCAAAGGCATAGAAGCGCCTGAGCAAATCAATGAGAGCTTTATTTGGGATTACGATACTAACTTTAGTATAGAAGCTTTTAACGAGTTTCATCCTTTCTTTCAGGACATGATTAAACAGACTCCAGAATGGGATAAAAAGCAAAATGATTTATTAGAAAGCGGTTTACTTGAAAAGGTAATAGCTGAAAGTAATGATTCTAACGATATGCCTTTTTAATTATGGAAGCGCAAATAGATAAAAAACACGTTCAGCATTGGGAGAGATTCGCGAATGTAAACATACTACTAGATAAGCACCTAGAGAAGAACAACATTGAACTCTATAAGAGTTTAAGACATATTGTGTCATTCTATAAAGAATGTACTAAGGACAGTATTAATAAAGAAATATTTCAACATGAAAATAGATATTAATTTAGAAAATCATCCAACAGATTTAACGGAAATTTATAGTGTAGTATGTCAAATGAGTAATTTGGACATAAGAGAAAAAACAAGAAAAAGAAATTATGTAGATGCTAGGAATGTGTTTTATGGTATTGCAAGAAAATTGACTAAGCATTCTCATGAAGTAATAGGCGGTTTTTTAAATCGTGATCATGCGACTTCAGTACACGGAACTAGAATGTTTCACATTTTAATGGCATCTGATCAAGAATTTAGGGATGCCACTAGATTTGCCTTGTTTAAGTCTTGTAGTCTATTGGATAAGAATTCACAAGATCCTAAAGACTTTGTGTTTTTAAATTGGACAAAAATAACTAATGTTCAGCAGACTGAAATTTGTGATTTAGTAAAAAGATATATAAAGGATAATATGGAAATTGGACTAAAAAAAGAATCTTATGCCTAAAGCACCAGCATTTCAATTTTATGCTCAAGATTTTCTAACTGGGGTTATGGATTTAACTATGGATGAACGTGGCTTGTACATAACCCTTTTAGCTAGACAATGGGCAATATTTGACCAAAAAGGAATACCCAAAAAAAGGCTAGCCTTATTAGTGGGTTTTGAGTGGGATAACCTTCCAGAAATGGTAAAGGAAAAGTTTGAAGATAATGGAGACTACTTCTTTAATTCTCGTTTAATGGAATCTTTTAAACAGCTTAAGTCCTATAAAGAAAAACAACGACTTAATGGACAAAAAGGAGGAAGACCTAAAACCCAAACGATAACCAAAAAAAGGTCTTCATTGAAGATTGAAGATAGAAGTATAAAGATAGAAGATAGAAAAAAGAAAATAGAAGTAGAAGTTAAAGTAGAAGCTGTAAAGCCTTATCAAACTGAAAACTTTGATCTCGCTTGGGATAATTGGAAAGAGTATAAACGCTTAGAGCTTGGCTTTAATTACAAAACCATTCACAGCGAACAAGCAGCTCTTACACAACTAGGAAACAAGACTACAAGCGAACAACACGCAATCGATTCAATTAACAACGCAATGGCAAAGGGATGGAAAGGAATCTATCCAGAAAAACAATTAACAAATGGAAGCAAAAAAAATAATAAAAATGGACAGCAGTACTCAGATGAGTTCCTCCAAGAAGTTGTTACTGGATTACAACCCTTCTAACTGCATGAGCCA
>NZ_JASJHV010000108.1:0-12410 GCF_037625555.1 Lacinutrix sp. | reverse complement strand
TAAGAAACTTAATTCTAATTTATCTGTAAACCTATATGTTAAATAGGTTTGCACATCTGCAAATACTGGATTAAAATTTGTTTCTGTTTCTCTTGCATTTACTAAAAGTGTATTATCTCTATAACGCAAACCTGTAATGCTTGTAAATTTAAAATCTTTGCTAGCAGTTCCAACAGCAACACTTCCTCCAAGTAAGCTTAAATCTGCAGTAACACCAAATTCTTTGTGTCTTTTGTAAGTTATATCTAAAACAGAAGATAGTTTGTCGCCATATTTCGCTTGAAATCCTCCTGCAGAAAAATCAACGCTTTGTACTAAGTCACTATTTATATAACTTAAACCTTCTTGTTGTCCAGAACGCACAAGAAATGGTCTGTAAACCTCAATACCATTAACATAGACTAGGTTCTCATCAAAATTTCCACCACGAACAGAATATTGGGTGCTTAATTCATTATTTCCACTAACACCTGGTAATGTTTTTAGTAAATTTTCTACTCCAGCTTGTGCTCCAGGTATTTTGGTAAGTGCCTCTGGGTCTATGGTTATAATGCCTTGTACATCTTTTCGTGTTCTACCATTAAGAATAATAGTTTCAATGATGTCTACATCTGTTGTTAAAACCGGATTAAACTCGAAAACCTCACCATTTTTTAAGTTTACTGTAATTGTAATGTTTTTATGCGAAACATGAGAATAAACTAGTGTAACATCAATGTTAGATGGTAATGTAAGTGTATAAAAACCATTTTCGTTAGTAGCTGTACCAATAGATTCTGTTTTAATGTTTACGGATTGAAGCGGAAATTCACCTTCACCTAATATAACACCATTTACTGTAGCAGTTTGTGCCAAAGCTAAAAGAGGTAGAAGAAAGGCTATTAGTCTTAGAAAGTTGTTTTTTGTAGTCAAAGTCCTTAGTTTTTGTTTATTGTTTTTGAATTTGCCGAAGACTTTAAAACTTCTCGACTACACTCAATATTGTAAAATATTATTTCCTAAAAAAAGTAGTTTCAAATGTAGAGCTATTTCCCACATTATCTGTTACTATTACTTTTAATTTGTTCTTTGTTTCTGTAACAACGTCATCGTTAAAATGGTGAGTTAATGTTTTGTTTTTAAAATTGTACTCCATTAAAACCCATTTTCCATTAATTGTAGCTCTATAATTAGATATTCCTGTGCCTTTATCGTTAATTTTTACTTTTAGATAACGGAATTTACTTAACCAACTTCCGTTTTTAAAGTTTACCGCTTTTATTGTTGGCGCAACAGTATCTCTAGCTAAAACGTACGTTCCTAAATTTTTAGTATGGGTGCTTAAAACATTCTCTTTTCTTTTTGTTGTAGAATAACTTGGCCAATTGTTCCAGCCAATTAATCTGGCTATATAAAGTTGTTTTAAATCTTCTTCTTTATAATTACTAATATCGTAACTAATTGTAAAACTTTTCTTGAGAGGAATAGTAGGTTTATGTAATGTAAGTGTATCATTATTAACAAAAAAATCTATAAAAAAACTGTCGTAAAAAGTGTCTTTATAAAAATTAACTTTAAATTTTTGCGCTTCTAATTCTGCTTCTAAATCGTGTTGTATGTAATGTTTGGTCACAATTTCATCTTTAACATCTTCTGGCAATTTATTTTCTCCTTTTACTGTAATATCTAAGTTTGTTTCGTTGCCTTTAAAATCGGTGATTTTTGCTTTATAAACAGATGAAGTACTGTCGTATATTTTAATGTAGCCATTATCTATTATATTATCATAAAGACTTAAAGGATTGTTTTCCTCTATAAATAATTTTTGAAGGCGTACTTTTTTCTCTTTAAAATGAGAATAATCAATTAGCCTATTAAGGTGTTTTGTTTCTGCAAATGAAAAACGTTTAAAATCGACTTCTAAGTTTTGCACACCATTATAATAAGTGGAAATATTATATACGCCATTTTTATTTGCTGCTAAATCTTGTTTGTCTATTGTTGAAATAGCAAAACCAATAGTACCAAAAGCTTTTAACTCTTCTATTTTATAGTCTCCATTCTTTTGGGGAATAAGACGTAGATTTTGTTTTTTATTAGAACCATTTACATGCGATTTTGGACCAATAGGGTAGGCATAAACTTTGGAAATTAAAGGTTTGGTAGTGTCTTTAACATCAATACCAAATAACATTGGATTAATAGGTCTCTCCGCATTGTCTCTAATTTCGAAATGCAAATGCGGACCAGAAGAACTACCAGTATTTCCAGAATAAGCAATAATATCTCCTTTGGTTATTATTAACTCTTCAGAATTTGGAAATACTTCAATTTCAAAAGATTTTTTTTTGTATTGTTTTTCTTTTATGTATTTCTCAATTTCTGGACTAAATTTTTGTAAGTGAGCATAAACACTTGTGTAACCGTTAGGATGAGTAACATAAAGTGCTTTTCCATAGCCAAAATGAGCAATTTTAATTCTACTTACATAACCATCTGCAATACCATATACTTTTAAACCTTCAACACGTTTTGTTTTAATATCCAATCCAGAGTGAAAATGGTTAGAACGTAATTCGGCAAAAGTTCCTGCTAAAACAATATTAATATCTAGAGGAGACCTAAAGTAGTCTTGAGGATATTCGTTTTGTGAGAAAACAGAACAACTAATTAAAAAAAACAAAATAAATTTTAGCATAAGATATTTTATACTCTTGTTTAATGTTTATAAATTTTAGCAAAAGTAGTATGTACGCTAAAATATACAAATGATTATTAATACCAAAGATAAATCAAAGACTAAGCCATAGAATAATATTTTTAGGTTTGAATTTTAATTAATACAACCATTTATTTTTATTTATAATTTTATGAAAAAACAATTGTAAAATACGTTCTGTTCTGTTAACTTTGTGAGATAAGTATTGATATTAGTAAATGAGTAATATAGAGGATATTGTAGATGCTTTAGATAAAAAAATTGGCAAGGTTTTAAGCAAACAAAGCGCTTTAACTAAATCTAATTTAAAATTATCTAAAGAATTAGACCAGTATCGAAGTACAATTAAAAGCCAAGAAGTTTCAATTGAAGCATGGAAAGAAAAGTACGAAACACTCAAAATGGCCAATACAATACTTGGCAGTGACAAAGATAAACGAGAAACAAAACTCAAAATAAACGCATTAATAAGAGAAATAGATCATTGTATTGGTCAACTTTCTGAGTAATGTAACATAGCAAAATATGGCAGAAATGCTTAAAATAAAACTTTCTATAGCGAATAGAGTATATCCTTTAACAATTCCGCCAAGTCAGGAAGAAGGATTACGAAAAGCCGCAAAAAAAATAGATGCTATGATAAAACAATTTGAGCAAAGTTATTCTGTTAGAGATAAACAAGATGTTTTAGCAATGTGTGCTTTACAATTTGCCTCTCAAGTAGAGCAGAAAAGTTTAGATAAAGAACATGTAAATGAGCAAGTAGAGGAGAAGTTAAATGCTTTAAATCAAATGCTTAATTTGCATTTAAGTTCGTAACGTTCTTATAGATAATATTAGGTTACTGCCTACATTAATTATTTTTTTGATAAACTCAACAGTTAATTCTTTAAGAAGGGTGAGTTTAAGTTGTAAAAGCGTGCTGCTAATGGTTTCCATTTGGGCAGATACTTGATCAGCTTGTTAACCCTAAACGTGTATTTAAGGAGTTTATACAAAACCAAAATTAGTGTAGGCTTTTTTTATATAATTAAACTAACTAAAATGGATGAAATAATTGTTTATGGTATTGTAGGTATTACTATTGGAGCAATATTAGGTTTTGTGATAGCTAAAGTTATGGAGAGAAACAACGCTTCAAAACTTATAAAAAATGCAAAAAAATCTGCAACAAGCATACTTAGAGATGCCAAAAGTGAAGGCGAAAGTATTAAAAAAGATAAAATGCTTCAGGCTAAGGAGAAATTTATCGAACTAAAGTCTGAACACGAAAAAGTGATCTTTTCTCGCGATAAGAAAATGTCAGAATCTGAAAAAAGAACAAGAGATAAAGAATCTCAGGTTTCTAGCGAACTAGCAAAATCTAAAAAAAATAATTTAGAAATTGAAGCTAAACAAAAAGATTATAATTATAAATTAGAGATTCTTGATAAAAAGCAAGAAGAGCTAGATAAAGCACATAGAAGGCAAATAGAGCAATTAGAAGTTATTTCTAGTTTATCTGCAGAGGATGCAAAGTCTCAGTTGGTAGAATCTCTTAAGGGTGAGGCTAAAACAGAAGCAAATGCTTACATTCAAGTTAAAATGGAAGAAGCTAAGCTAACAGCACAGCAGGATGCTAAGAAAATAATTATTAATACTATACAGCGTATTGGTACAGAAGAAGCAGTAGATAATTGTGTATCTGTATTTAATATTGAGAGTGACGATGTTAAAGGTAGAATTATTGGTCGAGAAGGTAGAAACATTCGAGCAATAGAAGCAGCAACAGGTGTTGAAATTATTGTAGACGATACTCCAGAAGCCATTATATTATCTTGTTTTGACTCTGTTAGACGTGAAATAGCACGTTTATCTTTACACAAATTAGTAACAGATGGAAGAATCCATCCTGCAAGAATTGAAGAAGTTGTTAAAAAGACTCAAAAACAAATAGAACAAGAAATTATAGAAGTAGGTAAGCGTACAGTTATAGACCTTGGTATTCATGGTCTAAATCCTGAACTTATAAAGATGGTGGGTCGTATGAAATACCGTTCTTCTTATGGTCAAAACTTACTTCAACACTCTAGAGAAGTTGCTAAGCTTTGTGGTGTTATGGCAGCAGAATTAGGTTTAAATCCAAAATTAGCAAAAAGAGCAGGATTGTTACATGATATAGGTAAAGTTCCAGATGCAGAAGCAGATATGGAAACTCCTCATGCTATTTTAGGTATGCAATGGGCTGAAAAATTTGGTGAAAAGCCAGAAGTATGTAATGCCATTGGTGCTCACCACGATGAAATTGAAATGACTTCTTTATTATCACCTATTATACAAGTTTGTGATGCTATTTCAGGAGCCAGACCAGGAGCTAGACGTCAAGTTTTAGACAGCTACATTCAACGTTTAAAAGATTTAGAAGATATTGCTTTTGGATTTAATGGTGTTAAAAAGGCCTACGCTATACAAGCAGGTAGAGAATTACGTGTCATTGTAGAAAGCGAAAAGGTTAGCGATCAAAACGCTGCAGATTTATCTTTTAGTATTTCACAAAAAATACAAACAGACATGACGTATCCTGGACAAGTAAAAGTTACAGTTATTAGAGAAACAAGAGCTGTTAATATTGCAAAATAGAAACTCTCGTCATATATTAAAAAGCCCAATCTTACAGAGATTGGGATTTTTTCATTTTAATAAAGCATTTTGTTGTGTTTAATGCCTTGGATGAAACGTTTCAATTACACTTTTTAAGTGGCTTTTATCTACATGCATATATATTTCTGTAGTAGTAATGCTTTCGTGCCCTAACATAAGCTGAATTGCTCTTAAGTCTGCTCCATTTTCTAAAAGATGGGTAGCAAAAGAGTGTCTGAAAGTATGTGGAGAAATTGTTTTTTCTAAATTTATTTTAACAGCCAATTGTTTTATTATTGTAAAAATCATGGAACGTGTTAACTGTTTTCCTCTTCTATTTAAAAATAAAGTATCATTAAATTCTGGCAATATGGTTTGATGATTTCGTATTTCTGATTTATATATGTTTATATATTTTTGAGTAGTATTAATAATAGGAACAAAACGTTGTTTATCGCCTTTTCCTGTAACCTTAATAAAACCTTCATCAAAAAATAAATCTGAAATTTTAAGATGTGTTAATTCACTTACACGTAAGCCACAACCGTAAAGTAATTCTAAAATAGCACGATTACGCTCACCTTGAGGTTTGCTTAAATCTATAGCATTTATAAGTTTGTTAATTTCCTGCTCACTAAGCGTGTCTGGAAGTTTGCGTCCTATTTTTGGAGAGTCTATTGTATCTAAAGGATTTGTTTTTCTATAATTTTCAAATACTAGATAGTTAAAAAAACCTTTTAAACCAGAAATTACACGGGATTGTGAACGTGCATTAACTGTTTTAGCAATGGTATATATAAATTGCTGAATGGTTTCTTTAGAAATTATAAGAGGAGAGACAATTATACTATTATCTTCAAGATAATTTATAAGTTTCTTCACATCAAAACTGTAGTTACTTATAGAGTTGTTCGATAAGCCGCGTTCAATTTTAAGATACAATTGATAATCTTTAAGAGCGTTTTGCCATTTCATGTGTTGTAGTTATTGTTTTTTATTGTCACATGTTGTTCGCTTTATGTTTGTTTTTTTTGATAATAAAGTTTTTAGATTGCTCGTTTCATAACTCAAAGATATTATTTATTTAGAGTATAAATGATTTTTAAATGAAATGACTTATTAACTCATAATATTAATTGTTAATAACTTTGTTAACAACTGCAAAGTTTTGCTATTTTGATTAGTTTTTTTTTTATAATTTTGTCAAATAAATTTAATAAACATTAAAAACATGAAAAACATGAAAAAATTATTACTTACAGCTGCAATTGCAGTATTAGGATTTACAAGTGTAAATGCACAAGATGCTCCAGAATTAGTCTCTAAAAAAGGAGAAACCTATTTACCAGAAGCTGGTGATTGGGCTATTAGCTTTAACGCTGATGGCATTTTTGAGTACATTGGAAACTCATTTAGTGGAGATGCAAAAAATGATGCTCCATCAGTGGGTTATGCAAGAAACAATTCATTTGTTGGTAAAAAATTCATTACTGATAAAACTGCTTATAGAGTTGTAGCGAACTTACAATTTACTTCAGATAAAGAGACAAATGAAACAGAAGAGTTTAAAAACTCTGGTTTTCAATTGGCTGCTGGTTTAGGTAAAGAATGGAGAAGAGGAAATACACGTCTTCAAGGTTTTTATGGTGCAGATGCTTTAATTACTGTAACTTCAGGTAAATTTGAAGAAACACTTACTGATATTGATGGAACATTTTTAGAAAGTTTTGAGGTAAAAGATGGTTTAGGACTTGGATTAGGTGTTCAAGGGTTCTTAGGAGCAGAGTATTTTATATTTCCTAAATTTGCCATCGGTGCTCAATATACTTACGGAGTTGGGTTTAATATAGCTGGTAAATCTGAAGTTACTACTCAGTTTGGTACTGATGCAGCAGTAACTGTTGATGGTGCAAAAAATTCTTCTTTTGGATTAGGCGGTGTAGGCGTTGCGTCTATAAATCTTACGTTACATTTCTAATTTAAATGTGTCGTTCTTAAAAAGTGACATAAATTTTTATTAGATAACAAATTTTTTATTGCAAAAGAGACCATCTGAAAAGATGGTCTCTTTTTAATTAATGAAACTCTGTTTTGAAAAAGTCTAAAAATTGTGCATGCCAAGCCAAAGGCATGGTCTAAAATAGTTCGTTATAACTCAATTCTGCTAACTTGTACTTAATTTATCTCAATGGGGTTTTTGATTTGACCTGCCTGCTTACAGAGGTCTTGGTTCTTGCTATTTTGCAATTACAAGGGCTAGCGCACAAGAACAAGCTTTTAAATTAAGAAATTTTATACAATAACTTTTGTATTTTTACATTTATGAAAAAATTAATCATCATCAACGGGCCAAACTTAAACTTACTAGGTAAACGTGAACCTAATATTTACGGAAGTTTATCTTTTACTGAATTTTTAGATGAAGTAAAAGAAAAGTACTCTAAAGTTAATATCGATTATTTTCAATCGAATATAGAAGGGGAGTTGATTGATAAACTTCAAGAAGTAGGGTTTAGTTATGATGGTATCATTCTAAACGCTGCAGCTTACACACATACATCTGTAGGTATTGGTGATGCAATTAAAGCTATTGAAAAACCAGTCGTAGAAGTTCATATTTCTAACACGTTTAATAGAGAAGAGTTTAGGCATCAATCTTTTATATCTCCAAATGCTAAAGGAGTTATTCTTGGTTTTGGATTGCAGAGTTATGAATTGGCGATACAAAGTTTTCTTTAACAATTTTAAATTAGCTAATTAAAAATCGAGGCACGAAGTTTTTCGAAATTCTTTAATGTTTTACTACTAGGTTTTAAAACAATAGTATTAGAACTGTTGAAAAATTTAAAACTAAAATCATCGGTTTTTAAAGCTTTTAAACCAGAGATTAATCTTGATTGCGAACATGCATTAACTGTTTTAGAAATAGTATAAATAAATTGTTGGATAGTTTCTTTTGAAATTGAAATATGAGTGATGGCAATGTTATTGTCTTCTAAATACTTAATTAATTTTTTAACATCAAAACTATAATTGCTTATGGAGTTATCTGATAAGCCACGTTCAATTTTAAGATAGAGCTTATAGTCTTTAAGTGCGTTTTGCTATTTCATAACTCAAAGATATTGTTTATATAGAAAGAGAATAAATTTAGTTTATATAGCCTTGAAATAGAGTTACATAGTGTTAATTGTTAATAAGATTGTTAACAACTGCAGTTTCTTGACTCTTTGAAATGATTTTTTTTTATAAATTAGTGATTAATTATTTAAAACTTTATAAATTATGAAAAAATCATTTTTAATTACTGCATTCGCAGTACTTATTTCTTGTGGTGCTTTTGCACAAAATTTTAATGCAGGTCTTAACGTTGGTTTACCAATGGGAGATGTGTCAGATTTTACAACACTTAATATTGGTGTAGATGTAAATTACCTTTGGGAAGTATCAGATCAATTTGAAGCTGGTGTAACTGCTGGTTATTCTCACTTTTTTGGAGATTCTTATGACGAAACATTTCTTGGTCAAACAATTTCAATTGATATTGAAGATGTAAGTTTTTTACCAATTGGTGCAGCTGTACGTTACAATGTTTCAGAAGAGTTTACTATTGGTGCAGACATAGGTTATGCTGTAGGTATTAGCCCAAATGGTAGTGATGGAGGTTTATTTTACGCTCCTAAATTACAGTATGGAGTATCAGAAGCATTAGATATCGTTTTAGCTTACAGAGGAGTTAGCATTGAAGGATATACTTTTAGTTCTATTAATTTAGGTGTAGAATTTGGGTTATAATAAGTAACTAAATTTTTATAAATTAAAACCGAAGCATTTGCTTCGGTTTTTTTATTTTAAAAAAAAAGGTATTCAAAATTATAGATAATGGACTTATCATTTTTCTTGTATACTATAGTGGTATAACATAGTTTTGATTAAATTAATTTAGAAATGAAGAAAATATTATTTACAGCTGCGATTGCAGTATTATCGTTTAATATTATTAATGCTCAATTAGACAAAGGTGATTTTGAGCTAGGTTTTGGTGTAGGTGTTAATTTTTCTAATGTAGCAGTAGGTGGAGATGCAGAAAATGCATCAGAATCTAGAACAACTTTTAACATTGGAGTTTCTGGAGAGTATTATTTCTCAGACCGTTGGGGAATAAAAACTAAATTAATATACGATCAAAAAGGATGGTCTAATGGTTTTGTTTTCAATGAGGTGACTTTAGAACAAACCACTAAAGATTTTCAATTAGGATATTTAACAATACCATTAATGGCTAATTGGCATTTTGGCTCAACTAGAAAATGGTACTTGAACTTTGGTACATATGTTGGTATTATACTAAATGCAGCAGCATATACACATAACTCTATAGGTATAGGAGATGCTGTAAAAGCTATTGAAACACCAGTTGTAGAGGTGCATATATCTAACACTTTTTCTAGAGAAGAATTTAGACATCAATCATACATATCGGCAAATGCAAAAGGAATAATATTAGGCTTTGGGCTACAAAGTTATGAATTAGCAATACAGAGTTTTATATAGTAAAAGTTTAAAATGCAGACATAAAAAAAAGTGATTCATTTAGAATCACTTTTTTTATTTATTAATATATTTTACTATAAATGTATCACTTCATCATAAGCATCTGCAACAGCTTCCATAACCGCTTCACTCATTGTTGGATGTGGATGTATAGTTTTTAATACTTCATGTCCTGTAGTTTCTAATTTACGTCCTAAAACAGCTTCAGCAATCATATCTGTAACACCAGCACCAATCATGTGGCAACCAAGCCATTCACCATACTTAGCATCAAAAATTACTTTTACAAAACCTTCTTTTGCTCCAGAAGCACTTGCTTTACCAGAGGCAGAGAATGGGAATTTTCCAACTTTAATATCTAAACCTTGATCTTTAGCTTGCTTTTCTGTTAAACCAACACTTGCAATCTCTGGAGAAGCATAAGTACAACCAGGAATGTTTCCATAGTCTAAAGCTTCAACATGTTGTCCAGCAATTTTTTCTACACATAAAATACCTTCAGCACTAGCTACGTGAGCTAAAGCTTGTCCAGGTGTTACATCACCAATAGCGTAGTAACCAGGAATATTAGTTTGGTAGAAATCGTTTACTAAAATTTTATCTCTATCTACAGCAATACCAACATCTTCAAGGCCAATACCTTCAATATTTGTTTTAATTCCAACAGCACTTAACACTAAGTCTGCTTCTAAAACTTCTTCACCTTTACTCGTTTTTACTGTAGCTTTTACTCCTTTTCCAGAAGTATCAACACTAGTAACTTCGGCAGAAGTCATTACTTTAATACCACATTTCTTAAATGATTTCTCCATTTGTTTAGAGATATCAATATCTTCAACAGGAACAATGTTTGGTAAATATTCAACCACAGTTACTTCTGTTCCCATAGCATTATAGAAATAAGCAAACTCAACACCAATAGCACCAGAACCAACCACAATCATTTTTTTAGGTTGTTTTTTTAAAGTCATTGCTTGTCTGTAACCAATTACTTTTTCACCATCTTGAGGTAAACTTGCTAACTCACGAGAACGCGCTCCAGTTGCAACAATAATATGGTCCGCAGAATATTCTTTTCCATCTACATCTACCTTTTTACCGGGCTTCAGTTTTCCAAAACCATTAATAACGTCAATTTTATTTTTTTTCATTAAAAACTGAACACCTTTACTCATACCTTCCGCTACGTTTCGGCTACGGTTTACAACAGCGTCAAAATCTTTGTCATATTCTTTAACCACTAAACCATAATCGTTAGCGTGCTTAAGGTATTCAAAAACTTGTGCAGATTTTAATAGCGCTTTAGTAGGTATACATCCCCAATTTAGGCATACACCACCAAGACTTTCCTTTTCTACTACAGCAACTTTAAAGCCTAATTGTGAAGCTCTAATAGCAGTTACGTAGCCACCAGGACCACTTCCAAGAACAATAATATCGTATTTACTCATCGTGTATATTTTAGTCATTTTTTCAAGTTACGAAGTTACAAAACAAACCCGAAATATTAAATTGAAGTTTTATTTTTATTTGGGCGTGACCTAAAGGTCTTGCTATACACTATATCTTTTTTGTGCATAAGCGCACACAAAAAAGGATGCCGTTTCTATCACTCACGCAAGTTTTAAGAATTATTTAAATTTTAAAACAATAATAATCAGTAGTTTTGGTTAAGAAATTAAGACCTAGTTTATTAAATATTTAAATATTTTACCATTTGCATTAGTGTTGTTTATTACTTTTTCCTGTAAAAAAGAAAAAACAATAACACAAGAAAACAGAACAACTGTTTTAGTAGGAGAAATTTTAGATAGACCAACAGATACATTATTACTTGTTACTACCTCTAAAGTAATGGTTATTATTCTTTTAAAATAAATTCTAATGCAACGCCATTAATACAGTGTCTTTTACCTGTAGTTTTAATAGGTCCATCGTTAAATACATGACCAAGATGTCCACCACAAGTTGTACAATGCTCTTCTGTTCTTGCAGAACCTAAATTATAATCTATAGAGAAACCAACATTACCTTTTATTTCTCTATCAAAACTTGGCCATCCAGTTCCAGAATCGAATTTATGTTCACTTTTAAACAAAGGTATTTTACAAGCCGCACAAACATAGGTGCCAACACCATATTCTTTATTTAAACTGCTTGAAAAAGGACGCTCTGTTCCTTCTTCTCTTAAAACGTAATATTGTTTTTTAGAAAGTTCTTGTTTCCATTCTGCTTCTGTTTTGGTGATTTTAAATACTTTTTCTATTTTTTTAGAATCTTGTGCGTTACCATTACAATTAAATAATAATAAGGTAAATACAAATAGTGCAATTTTTTTCATGATCAAATTTTTATTGAAATTTCAACTTTTTATTTAAAGATAATCGTAATTACCATTTTAATATAATCTTGGTCGTAATTTTAAGTAAATTCTAACATATACATTTTAAATGTTTGGCTTTTGTATTAAATATGTTTTAATCGATTAAAATCGCATTTAATCGCATTAACTAATCTATTTTAAGATACTCTTTTACTG
>NZ_JASJHV010000107.1:0-9690 GCF_037625555.1 Lacinutrix sp. | reverse complement strand
AGATGACGAGAAGGAATAAAAGCAACTACATCTTCATTGAACTTAACTGTTGCTCCTTTGTCAACGATCTCATCGATTGAAGCTGTATGCTTAGAATTTAATCCAAATTCAGTTTCGTATTTATCCCAGGGGTTGTCAGTTGTTTGTTTATGACCTAAAGATAATTTACGTCCTTCAATATCTAACTCTAATACTACTACTTCTAAAGTATCACCTACGTTTGTGAACTCAGATGGATGCTTAATTTTCTTAGTCCATGATAAATCTGAGATGTAAATTAATCCGTCGATACCTTCTTCTAATTCAACAAAAACACCAAAGTTTGTAAAGTTACGTACAATACCTTTGTGGTTTGAACCTACAGGATATTTAGTTGTAATATATGTCCATGGATCTTGAGATAATTGCTTGATACCAAGAGACATTTTTCTATCTTCTCTATTTAAAGTTAAGATTTGAGCGTCTATTTCATCACCAACTTTTACAAAATCGTTAGCCGAACGTAAGTGTGTAGACCAAGACATTTCAGAAACGTGAACTAAACCTTCAACACCTTCTGCAACTTCAATAAATGCACCGTAATCTGCGATTACAACTACTTTACCTTTTACTTTGTCTCCAACTGCTACAGTTTCACCTAAAGCATCCCAAGGATGTTTAGATAATTGCTTGAGACCTAATTGGATTCTTGATTTGTTTTCATCAAAATCAAGGATTACAACATTTAATTTCTGGTCTAACTCAACAATCTCATTTGGATGATTAATTCTTGACCAAGATAAATCTGTAATGTGAACTAATCCATCAACGCCCCCAAGATCAATAAATACACCGTAAGACGTAATGTTCTTAACGATACCTTCTAATACTTGACCTTTTTCTAATTGACCGATTATTTCTTTTTTCTGTTCTTCAATATCTGCTTCAATAAGAGCTTTATGTGAAACGACTACGTTTTTGAATTCATGGTTGATTTTCACCACTTTAAATTCCATAGTTTTATTTACGTACTGATCGTAATCTCTAATTGGTTTAACGTCAATTTGAGAACCTGGTAAAAATGCTTCGATTCCGAAAACGTCAACGATCATTCCTCCTTTTGTTCTACACTTAACGAAACCATTAACGATTTCACCTGTATCGTGTGCATTGTTTACACGATCCCATGCTTTGATTACACGTGCTTTTCTGTGAGATAATACTAATTGTCCTGTTGCGTCTTCACGAACATCGATTAATACTTCTACTTTGTCTCCAACTTTTAAATCTGGATTGTAACGAAATTCGTTTAAAGAAATTACACCTTCAGATTTTGCGTTGATATCGATAATAGCATCACGATCTGTCATGTGTACTACTTCTCCAGTTACAACTTCGTCGTCTAATGTATCTACGAAATTTTCTGATACTAATTTTTCAAATTCTTTTAATTGAGAATCTTCAACCTCATCAATACCTTCTTGGTAATTGTGCCAATTGAATTCTTCTAAGAATTTTTCAGGGTTTGCTTGTGCTTCAGGTACTACTGGAGCTGCTTTTGTTTCAGTTGCTGCTTCTTGAGTTTCAGCTACAACTTCTGCTTGTTTTGCTTTTTCAGCCATTGCAGATAATAGTTTGTATTCTGTTATGCTTAAGGAAGTTAAACGCTAACACACAGAAGTGTTAAATTTAAAATTGTTTTATATAGCCTCTTTATCTTCCTACTACTCGTTAAAAAGGTGTGCAAAAATAATACTTTTATTATAGTTTTACAACTTTATTTAAAATAAAAACAACTCATTTACAGCTGGTTAAAATTTTAATAATTAATACAAATATTAGGAAGGTACTACTCTACATCTTCTAGAGCCATTTCTACTAGGCTTAGCACTTTTTCAAATTGTGCTTCTAAAGTTAAGTCGCTATTATCTATCTCTATAGCATCGTCTGCTTTTACTAATGGTGAATCTTCTCTATTAGAGTCTATATAGTCGCGTTCTTGAACGTTTTTTAAAACAGCTTGGTAACTCACATCGTCTCCTCTACCTATTAACTCGTTGAAACGTCTGGTTGCTCTTTTTTCTGCACTAGCTACCATAAATAATTTTAGCTCTGCATATGGAAAAACTACAGTACCAATATCTCTGCCATCCATTACAACGCCTTTGTCTTTACCCATTTGTTGCTGTTGCTTTACCAATTGGTAACGCACTTCTGGAATGGCTGCTACTTTACTTACATAACTTGAGACTTCTAAAGTTCTAATGTCGTGTTCTATATTTTCTCCATTTAAATACACCTCAGCAAAACCTAAGTTTGCATTAAACTTGAAACTAATGTTTATTTCGCCTAATTTTTCTACTAAAGCGTTTACATTAAACCCATCTTTATTAATAAAAAAATGACGCATGGTAAACAATGTTACTGCACGATACATAGCTCCTGAGTCTACATAAATGTATCCTAAACGTTTGGCTAGTTGTTTTGCTACTGTACTTTTTCCTGTTGAAGAAAAGCCATCTATGGCTATGGTTATTTTTTGCACTTTGTTAATTTAGATTTATTATTTTTTTTGAAGAATTCGATTAACGTTTTTGTGCATGATTAGTAGCGTGGTTAAGCAACTAATTTAGCAAGCACACACCAAGTTGGAAATTCCTGCGGAATTCCCAAAGTAGGCGAGAACTAGAAATTACTTATAGCCATTGTTGTGTCTTGTTTTAACTTGTGCAGTGGTAGCATGCATTAGTCCAAAAAATAAGACAGTTACTAAAATTGTTTTAATGGTAGTTTTCATAGTTTCTATTTTAAAATTATTGTATACTATATGTAGAACTTTGGTAAAAAATCTTGTTCGCTAAGTTAAAAAAAAAGGTGAGTTTAAAATAGTTTTTATCTTAAATCAATCTGTAATCCAAAGAAATTAGAGTTTGCAGCAGATGTATATTTAGCGTGTGTATAGCTAAAACGCATTTTGTTAAGCTTTACAGAGAAACCTGCAGAGAGACCAGAGAAGTTTCTTTGGTCTACAATACGTAATTCTTCAGCACGTCTAAAATTATAACCTAAACGAATATTAAAGCCTTTGCTAGGAAATAATTCTGCTCCTAGAATAGTATGCCTAACTACTTGAGCTAAAAAGCCAACTTTCTCCTGTGTTTGGTTGCCATCTAGATCTGTAGTCGCTCTTGCTGGATTAGGATTACCAATTGGCCACTGTTGCAAGTTCTCGAATGTTAAATGCCATCTTAATGGAACATTTTCTAGGGTTTGAGATAAACCTATATCTATTTCTAAAGGTAACGACTCTTGCCTATCTGCATATGTAGTAATTTGAGTTCCTAAATTTCTAACCACTAAGGTGCCTTGAAACTCTAAACGTTCGTTAATATATAAAATAGCTAAATCTGTAGCAACACCAACAGAGTTGTATTGTTCTAGACTAGAATTTATTAATTTTAAGTTTGCTCCAGCATAAAAATCGCTATAGCCTATTTGCTTTGCATACCCAAAAGATAATGCAGTTTCTGAACCCGAAAATTCTCCTGTTCTTACTCCGTTTTCATCGTAACCAATAAAGTCACCATAATTAATGTAAGTAATTCCTGCATGATAGGTTTGAACTCTTCTATCTACTGAATAAGCATAAGAAGCTGTACCATATTTTATGCCTCCTAAATAGTTTGTATAATTAATAGCAAACTGATTATCCATTTCTACGTTAATAGTAGATGGATTAGTTAGTGCCTGTGAGACATCCCAATCTACATTTGTTAAGACCTTTCCTCCTAATGCTGCTTGTCTTGGTGAAGAAACCAAGTTTAAAAATTGATAAGTAGATTGGCCACCTAATTGTGCAAAACAAAAGGTGTTAGATAAAATAAAGCCAAAAAGGATAATTTTTTTTATCATAAAGATGCAAAAGTAACTAAATCTATCTTAAAACGCATGTAAGCGTTTTTTATTTTATAGTAAGCTCTTGACCTATACTAATACTATTATTTTCTAAGTTATTTAAAGTTTTAAGCTCTTGAACTGTAATATTATGTTGCTTTGCGATACTAAATAAAGTGTCTCCTTTTTTAACTAAATACAAACCTGAAGTTTCTTTAATTTCTGCAGTTTCTGAATACCTAATTTTAAGCTTTTGGTTAATTGCTATAATATTAGACTTTAGTTTATTTAAGCTCTTTATATGCGCAATACTAATACCATAATTATTAGAAATTGCGTATAATGTTTCTCCTTTACTTACTGTATGTAACTTAGTATCTAAATTTAATGAAGACGGTTTAGTTTCCCTACTATCTGAAGATACTGTAACGGTATCTTGAATAGATTTTGTTTTATTGTAACTAGTTGGTGATCCTTTTGTAAAGGTATATACACCAATTGTGGTATTTAACTTATGAGGTTTACCGTCTATAATTACATCTACTATTGTGTTCTGGCTAAATGCAGCTAAACTTATTAAGCAAACAAATGCCAACATTATTTTTTTCATATTTATATTCCGAGAAAGCGGAAATCTTATATTAAAATTAGATTTAGATTATATTTTTTGGAGTGACTTTTAATTTCTGACCAATTTCAAGATTATTGGTCTTTAAATTATTTAGTTTTTTTTAAAGCATCTACAGTCATATTGTGTTCTCTAGCTATTGACCATAGTGAATTACCTTTATCTAGTGTATAATAGGTAGATTCATCTTTATTTTCTTGGGAATTTGTTTCAGTTTCGCTTTCTACAATTTTAGCATCAGGATTATTTTTCTTTATGCTTTCAATTACTTCTGTTTCTATGGGTTCCTTTTCTACCACAGAAGTTTTTTTCTTTACTTCTTTAACAATGACTTTAACCTCTTCTAAGATAGGCTCTTCTTCTATTTCAGCCTCTAAAGCTTTCATTTCTGCTTTTAGTCTTTCAAGTTTTTCTTTTTTTGTTTCCTTTTTAATATTATCAGAATACTTGCTATCGCTCTTAATACTAGAACTTTTAGTTTCGATTTCTGTTTTTACTTCTTTTATCTCTTCGCTTATTGCTTTAGAGAGGTCTTCTATTGTTTCCTTCTATTGAGTCTTTTCTACTTTCTCTAATCCTAAAATTGGGTTCTTAACACTAGTACTTGCTTTATAACTTTAGCAGATGGTTTTTCTTCACTCTTTTTCGTCTCTATAACTTGGCTTTCAACCTCTGCAACAGAAGGTGGTGTAGCAAATTGTCCAGGAGTTTCACCAGGACGAAGCGATGCGATAACTCTTTCTTCTCCAGCATAACCAATAACAGGACTGCTAGATTTAACGAGCATATTTTTTACAATTTTTAGTTCTGTTCCAATTTTTAAATTAGAAATAGTTACTTTATTGTGAGCTTTAATTTCTGCTACACTAATATTATTGTTTTTTGCTATTGTAGTTAAAGTGTCTCCTTTTTTTATAACATGGATAGCAATATCTGTATAAACACTCCACTTGCTTTTGTTTTTAGTTGCGCTGGATCTGTTTTAGAATGCTCTCTGTAAGTAAACTCACCAGTTTTGGCAGACATAAAAGCTTCTTTTCCTTCAACTTCTATAGGAAGAAATTCTTCTTCCACCTCTTGTGCAAAAACGCCTATTGATAGTAATCCTAATAACCCAAATACAACTGCCTTCATTTTATAATTTTTTAGCCTTCTTAACTTTCTGTTTTGTAATTGCTAATTTTAAAACATCTTTCATATCTGAAACATAATGGAACGTTAAGCCTTTTAAGTAATCTTGCTTAATTTCTTCAATATCTCTTCTATTGTCCTCGCAAAGTAGTATTTCTTTAATTTTTGCACGTTTAGCTGCTAATATTTTTTCTTTTATTCCACCAACTGGTAATACTTTCCCACGAAGTGTAATTTCTCCTGTCATTGCTAGGCTCTTTTTTACTTTTCGCTGTGTAAATAAAGAAACCAAAGACGTAAGCATTGTTACACCAGCACTTGGTCCATCTTTTGGTGTTGCACCTTCTGGAACGTGAATGTGTACATTGTATTTATCGAAAATTTCTGAGTTAATTCCAAATTCGTCAGCATTAGCTTTTATATATTCCATAGCTATTGTTGCAGACTCTTTCATTACTTTACCTAAGTTTCCAGTAATAGACATTGTGCCTTTACCTTTAGATAAAATAGACTCTATAAATAAGATATCTCCTCCTACTCTTGTCCAAGCTAACCCTGTAACAACTCCTGCAACATCATTATTCTCGTACTTATCACGCTCTAATTTTGGTCCTCCTAAAACATTAATAACAGTCTCATTAGTAACTTTAAGATCGTAATCTTCTTCCATTGCTATATTCATGGCTGCATATCGTACCATTTTTGCAATCTGTTTTTCTAAGCTTCTTACTCCAGATTCTCTTGTGTAACCTTCTACTATTTTTTCGATTTGAGGTTTACCAAGTTTTAAATACTTATCTGTTAAACCATGCTCTTTTAGTTGTTTTGGTAATAAATGACGTTTCCCAATTTCAACTTTTTCTTCAATAGTATAACCCGTTACGTTTATTATTTCCATTCTATCTCTTAAAGCTGGTTGAATGGTTCCTAAGCTATTAGAAGTTGCTATAAACATAACTTTAGAAAGGTCGTAACCCATTTCAAGAAAGTTGTCATGAAACTCACTATTTTGCTCTGGATCTAAAACTTCTAATAAAGCAGAAGAAGGATCTCCTTGATGAGAGTTTGAAAGCTTATCTATTTCGTCTAATACAAATACTGGGTTAGACGTTCCAGCCTTTTTTAAAGACTGAATAATGCGTCCTGGCATAGCACCAATATATGTTTTTCTATGTCCTCTAATCTCGGCTTCATCTCTTAAACCACCTAAAGACATTCTTACATATTCACGACCAAGCGCTTCTGCAATAGAACGTCCTAAAGAAGTTTTACCAACTCCTGGAGGTCCATATAAACATAGAATAGGCGACTTCATATCGTTACGTAATTTTAAAACAGCTAAATGTTCTATAATACGTTTTTTAACGTCATCTAGACCATAATGATCTCGATCTAAAATCTTTTTTGCACGTTTAAGATCGAATTTATCTTTACTAAATTCATTCCATGGTAAATCTAGAAACAAATCTAAATAATTACGTTGTATGGTGTATTCTGCAACTTGAGGATTCATGCGTTGCATTTTTGCTAACTCTTTCTCAAAATGCTCTGATACTTTATCATCCCATTTTTTAGACTTAGCACGCTTTTTCATCTCTTCTAGCTCTTCTGCATTACCACCACCTAATTCTTCTTGGATGGTTTTCATTTGCTGATTTAAGAAGTACTCACGTTGTTGTTGGTTCATATCATTTTGAACCTTGGATTGTATATCGTTTTTTAACTCCAATTTTTGAAGCTCAATATTCATATACCTTAACGTCTCTAAAGCACGCGTTTTTAAGTCGTTTGTTTCAAGTAGCTTTTGTTTGTCCTTTAAAGTCAAATTCATGTTAGAAGACACAAAGTTTATTAAAAAAGAGTCACTTTCTATATTCTTAATAGCAAACGAAGCTTCACTAGGAATGTTTGGACTATCTTTTATAATTTGAAGCGCTAAGTCTTTAATAGAATCTGTTATTGCTTGAAACTCTTTATTTTTTTTAGCTGGCTTAGCTTCTGGCACTTCTCTTACAGTTGCATTTATATAAGGTTCTTCGGTAATAACTTCAGCTATACAGAAGCGTTTTTTTCCTTGTATAATTACTGTTGTATTACCATCTGGCATTTTAAGCACTTTTAATATACTTGCCACTGTACCTATTTCATGAATGTCACCAGCTTTAGGGTTTTCTACAGCTTCGTCTTTTTGTGAGACTACACCAATAACTTTATTGCCTTTATTAGCGTCATCAATTAATTTAATAGATTTATCTCTTCCTGCTGTAATTGGTATTACAACGCCAGGAAACAATACTGTATTTCTTAAGGATAAAATTGGTAATGTTTCTGGTAAGTCTTCATTATTTATTTTCTCTTCATCTTCTGGTGTCATTAAAGGAATTAACTCAGAATTTCCATCAAGATACTGCAATGACAAACTGTCTAGACTAATAAAATTAGATTTCTTCATATGTATATTTACGTCATTATGTCACCAAAACGTATTTGATGCAAAATGATTTAATTAATAGATTAATACTTAAAACTTTAAAACGTTTTGACTATCAGTTATTTATAATTGTCTCAACGCTATATTTGTTTTATAAAAGTTCAATTAATATGCCAATCTATTGGTTAAAAGTGAAAACTAAACAGATAATAGTCTTTATAGCATTCTGGCTCAGGAGATTTAACACTAAAAGGTAAAACTAAAGATTTAAAAGCTGGTGTAACTGGTTCTGGAGATTTCCATGGTTTTGATTTACATGTGACAGATGTTGAAGCAAAAGTAGCTGGTTCTGGAGATGTAGCGGTTGTTTGTAATGGAGATCTTAAAGCAAGAGTGACAGGATCTGGAGATATAGAGTATAGAGGCACACCTAAATCTGAAGATTCTAAAGTTATGGGTTCTGGAAGCATTGGAAATTAGCGGTTAGCGGTTAGCGGTTAGCGGTTAGCGGTTAGCGGTTAGCGGTTAGCGGTTAGCAAAACTAAAAAAAGCAGCTTTTCTAAATTTAGAAAAGCTGCTTTTTTTAGAACTCTTCTTTTGGTACTCTAAACAATAAAATAATTCCAAATAAAAAGAAAATGAATAAAAATAATATTGCATAACGCATAGATTTAAGTTGATCTACTATAGCGAAAATAGACATTCCTATTACTATACCAATTTTTTCGGCTACATCGTAAAAACTAAAATAAGAAGTAGTATCCTCAGTTTCTGGTATAAACTTAGAATATGTTGACCTAGATAACGATTGAACACCACCCATAACTAAACCAACAAAACCGGCTGCAATATAGAATTGATTTGGAGTAACCATAAAATAGGCATAAAAGCACAATAACATCCAAATAGCATTAATAACAATTAGAGTTTTAATATTTCCAAATTTAGCTGATGCTCTTGAGGTTAAAAATGCGCCAATTATTGCTACTAATTGTATAACTAATATACTTGCAATTAAGCCTTGACTAACATCAGCTCCATATTCTTCCCATTTAATCTCGTTACTACCAAAATAAGTAGCCATTAACATAATAGTTTGTACAGCCATACTAAAAACGAAAAAAGCGTTTAAGTACTTTTTTAAGCGTTTATTCTGTTTCAGCTCTTTCCAAACTTGCTTCAATTCTCTAAAACCATTAAAGATTACAGCTTTAGTTACCTTATGTCCTGTAGAAACTCCTTTTGGTAAAATATAAAAGGTGTATTGACTAAATAACATCCACCATAAACCAACGGTTATAAAAGAGTAACGCATCATTTTTAGTGCAGCTTCTCCCTCAAAACTCATGACCATTATTAAATTTAGCACCAAAAGAATAACACTTCCTATATAACCTAAACTAAAACCTTTTGCGCTTATTTTATCTTGCTGTTCTGGAAATGCAATATCTGGCAGATAAGAATTGTAGAAAACTAAACTTCCCCAATATCCAATTAAACCCATAAAGTAAAAAAACATACTTAAATGAATATAATCTTTACTAAAACAAAACAGACCAATACAACCTAAACTACCTATGTAACAAAAGATTTTCATGAAGACTTTTTTATTACCTACATAATCTGC
>NZ_JASJHV010000106.1:0-10610 GCF_037625555.1 Lacinutrix sp. | reverse complement strand
AGAAATTTAATTCTATTAACATGAAAAAAAAGTATCTTATATTATTATTGCTTGTTGCAACAATTGGCATTATAGTTTACAACTATGTCTATCAAAACCATAGAGATATTAGTAGCGAATCTGCAGATTTTAGTAGTACATCTACAATTTTATTAAATAAATTTTTAAATGATTCGCAAACTGCAGAAACTAAATATCTAAATAAAACGATTAAAATAACTGGTCAGGTTTCAGAAATCAATACAACAGATGTTACCCTAGATGATGCCATATTTTGCAGTTTACTTAATAAAGAAAACAAACAATTTAAACTAAACCAAACAGTAACCATTAAAGGTCGTTGTATTGGTTACGATGATTTATTAGAGCAAATTAAACTCGACCAATGTACATTAACAAACTAAACAACTAATGAAAAAACTATTTTTATCTCTCTTTTTATTTCCAATACTTCTCTTTTCTCAAGACGATTTGTTAAATGAAATTGATACAACTCCTCCAGAAGATAATTATGCTACAGCAACTTTTAAAGGTCTTAAAATTGTAAATTTTGAATCGACTAAACTAACTACAAAAAAGGAATTAACCTTTGTTGTCTCTCATAGATTTGGTAGTATTGAAAACGGACTTGACAGCTTTTTTGGCTTAGATGATGCAGTTACAAGATTAAACTTTATTTATGGTTTAACAGACGCAATTAACATTAGCGTTTCTAGAAGTTCGTTTCAAAAAATATACGAATCTTCAATAAAATATAGATTAGTAAAACAAAAAGAAAACGGTTCTATTTTTACAATAGTTGGTTATAATTCAATTTTATTAAATACAGCTTTAGACAAAGCTAACCTACCAAAGTTAGAATTTAAACATCGATTAGGTTATACTGCTCAACTATTAATAGCTAGAAAATTCAGCAAAAAATTATCATTAGAACTAGCACCAACTTTTTTTCACGACAACTTTGTAGTAGATAATAACCAAGATAACTCGCAATATGCATTAGGTCTTGGCGGTCGTTATAAATTAGGAAAACGCTGGTCTCTAAATGCAGATTATGGTTGGCATTTAAATAGATCTAGCAAATCACCTTTTAAAAATCCTTTATCTATTGGTTTAGACTTAGAAACTGGTGGTCATGTTTTTCAAATGCATTTCTCTAATGCCCAAGCGATGAACACTAATGGCTTTTTAGGCCAAGCTACAGGAGACTGGAGCGATGGTGATATTTATTTTGGTTTTAACTTAAGTCGTGTCTTTTAAATTTATACTATGAAAAATTATCTTACTATAATCGTACTTTTAATATTTACCTCATGTTCTAACGTTAGCGAAGACGATTTAATAGAACCTATTATTATTGAACCTGGTGAAACTGTTAACTATACAGAAAATATTCAATCAATAATGGAGAATAACTGTAACTTCTGCCATAGCAATCCACCAATAAATGGAGCTCCAACATCATTAGTAACATATAGTGATGTTGTAAATGGTGTAAATAATGGTAATTTAATTGGTAGAATTTCTGCTCAAACTGGAGAATCTGGAGCTATGCCACTTGGCGGACCTAGATTACCTCAAAATTTAATAGATCTACTAGAACAATGGGTAGAAGATGGTCTTATAGAAAATTAGACAACATTATGGCAAACTATTTGATTTACATAAAAAAATAATTAATATGAAATACTTATTGCTACCAATAGCCTTGCTTTTTATGGGTTTTAGTTTTGCACAAAATAAATACCTTACAAAAACAGGAACGGTAACTTTTGAAGCTTCTGTTCCTTCTTTTGAAGAAGTAAAAGCTAAAAATGAAAATACTACTGCTATTTTAAATACTGAAAATGGTGAATTTGCAGCCTTAGTATTAGTAAAAGGTTTTAGATTTAAAAACGCTTTAATGGAAGAGCATTTTAACGAAAACTATGCTGAGTCTAATGATTTCCCTAAAGCGACTTTTAAAGGTACTATTTCTAGTTTTTCTTTTAAAAAATTAAATACAATTTCACAGACTGTTACTTTTAATGGTTTTTTAACCTTTCACGGAAAAACTAAAGCATTAGAAAACAAATCTTTAAAAATTTCAATTACAGAAAATAATACAATTGTTATTACTGGTGATTTTATTGCAGATGTTTCAGATTTTAATATTGAAATTCCAAAGGTTGTAAGCAATAAACTCTCAAAAGATGTTGCTGTTAGCTATCGATTTACACTTACTAAAAAGTAAAGAATTATATTGAGATTCTTCGCTTTGCTTTGAATGACATTACGATTATTTTTTGTCATTCAGAGACGACTGAAGAATCATGACATTAATATTCAAAAAAGCCTTCAACAATAACTGTTGAAGGCTTCTTAAATTTTATAAAATTATTTAATTAAAGCTTTACAAAACGCTTAGTTAATGTAATATCTTGATTTGGAGATGATAATCTTACCAAATACAAACCACTATTCCAATTTGCAATATTTATTTCAGAATACAATGTGTTTAATTGTTCTGTATATACTTTCTTTCCTAAAACATCAAACACTTCTAATTTTAAACCTCCATCAGTTAATGTAGGAATACTAATATTCATAACAGAACTACTTGGGTTAGGAAAAATTGAAAATTTTGTTGGTATATCAAAATTTGGTGTGCTTAATGTTGGACTTAATGTTGCCATTGCCATTCCATAATTTCCGGCACCATGATATGCAAAAGTAGCGCCTCCTTTTGCATAAATCATTGGGAAACTTGATTCTGTATTTGGAAAAGTAAAATCTTCTGCACTACCTGTATCTCTTACTCTAGTTCCAACAATAGTTCTTACTCCAGAAGCAACAGTATTACTTGTTACAGTCCAATCATTAGTATCTGCAGATGGTTCACCAGAAGTAGCATTCATATTTCTATCTAAAATACCACTTGATAAACCAATAATAGCATCATCATCCAAATCTCCCATTCCTTGCCCTAAATCAATATCAGAACTAATGCCTAGACCTAACCAAGTATTTATTGGCAATTTCATTGTCATAGTAACAATATTTGTTGTTGTATTTATGTCAAACTGGACAGAACGTCCTGTTTCAAGGGTTATTTCGTCAGTGGTAAGCGTCTGTGAAAACGCTATACTAGTGGCTAATAAAAAAGTAAAAAGTGTAATTTTTTTCATAGACTATAATTTTAATAATTTATTAATATTTTCATCATTATACAGTTTTGCATAATCAATAGGTGATTTTTCGTAGTTATTTTTTATTTTAAAATCTGCCTTAGCTTCCACTAATAATTTTATAATATCTAGTTTTTTAAACATAACTGCTAAATGTGCAGCAGTTTCACCTTTTTTATCTTGTAAATCGGTAATAGCATTGTTATCTAATAAAATCTCAACTATTTCAGCACTACCTTTATAAGTGGCTGCCATTAAAGGAGTGCCATAGTTACTATTTCCATTTATATTTTTTACCTTATCAACTAAAAACACAACAATTTCTATATTCTTATTATAACAAGCTAAAGTTATAGGAGAATAACCATTTTCATTAGTTTTATTAATTATATTTTTATCAATTTTATATAGTTTTGTAATAGCTTCAACATTTCCACTTCTCCACACTTCGAAAATATCAGTCTGAGAAAAAGACAAAAATGTGAATAATACAAAAACGAAAAACAATGCTGTTTTTATATTACTAAATACTTTAAATTTAATCTTAAACATTCTCTTTATGGCTCAAAAAAATAAATTTAATACTTTTTTATGAATAAATCTCTTTGTTTTATAAAATTGAAGTAAAAAAAACAATTTTTAACTAAAATCTACACTTTTCTTAAAATTTAAAATGATTTTACTTACTCAAATACATCTTTCTACGTGAATATAAATTATAAAATTCATCGTCTTTTAAATCGTCAATAAATAATATACTTTCTCCAGTACTTTTCATTTCTGGTCCTAGTTTTTTATTCACATTATAAAACTTATTAAAAGAAAATACTGGTTGTTTAATAGCATAGCCATCTAACTGAGGATCGAAATCGAAATCGGTTACCTTCTTCTCTCCTAACATTACCTTAGTTGCATAATTCACATAAGGTTGTTTGTAAGCTTTTGCTATAAAAGGAACGGTACGCGATGCTCTTGGATTGGCTTCTATAATATAAACCATATCGTCCTTTATCGCGAATTGAATGTTTATTAAGCCAACAGTATTTAATGCTAATGCTATTTTTTTAGTGTGATCTTTAATTTGTTGCATCACTAAATCTCCAAGGTTAAAAGGTGGTAATAATGCGTTACTATCTCCAGAGTGGATTCCACAAGGTTCAATATGTTCCATAATACCAATTATTTGAACATTTTCTCCATCACAAATAGCATCTGCCTCAGCTTCTATTGCGCCATCAAGATAATGGTCTAAAAGCAGCTGGTTTCCTGGCATACGTCTTAATAAATCTACAACATGTTCTTCTAATTCTTGTTTATTAATCACGATTTTCATGCCTTGACCACCAAGCACATAAGAAGGTCTTACTAAAATTGGAAAGTCTAAAACATCTGCTATTGCTGCAGCTTCATCTGCTGTTGTAGCAATATCAAATTCTGGATAAGGAATCTTAAGTTCTTTTAATAATGAAGAAAAATGTCCTCTATCTTCTGCTAAATCTAAAGCTTGAAAACTTGTCCCTAATATTTTAACACCATAGCGTTCTAACTTCTCTGCTAACTTTAAAGCGGTTTGTCCACCAAGTTGCACAATAACACCTTCGGGTTTTTCATGTTTAATAATATCGTAAATATGTTCCCAAAATACTGGTTCGAAATATAATTTGTCTGCTGTATCAAAATCGGTTGAAACCGTTTCTGGATTACAATTAATCATGATGGTTTCGTAGCCACATTCAGCAGCAGCTAAAATTCCATGTACGCAACAATAATCGAACTCAATACCTTGTCCAATTCTGTTTGGTCCAGAACCTAAAACGATTACTTTTTTCTTGTCTGTAACTATACTTTCATTATCTGCAAAACGTTTTCCATCTGCAGTCTCAACATCATTTTCAAAAGTTGAATAGTAATATGGTGTTTTTGCTTTAAACTCTGCAGCACAAGTATCTACCAGTTTATAAACACGGTTAACACCTAGTTCTTCTCTTTTATTATAGACTTGACTTTCCAAACAACCTAACATGTGAGCTATCTGTCTATCTCCATAACCTTTTTGTTTGGCTTCAAGTAATAGGTCTTTTTGTATGGTTTCTATTTTAAAAGTTGAAATTTCCTTTTCTATAAAATATAATTCTTCATATTGCTTTAAAAAACACATGTCTATTTTAGTGATTTCATGAATACGACTCAATGGAATTCCCATTTGAATAGCATCATAAATAGCAAACACACGATCCCAACTTGCGTAGGTTAGTTTCTGTATAATTTGGTCGTAATCTTTATAACCTTTTCCGTCTGCTCCTAATCCATTACGTTTAATTTCTAAAGATTGCGTTGCTTTATGAAGCGCTTCCTGGAAACTTCTACCAATTCCCATAACTTCTCCTACAGATTTCATTTGTAAGCCTAAAGTTCTATCTGAACCTTCAAATTTATCAAAATTCCAACGTGGTATTTTAACAATTACATAATCTAAAGTAGGCTCGAATAATGCAGAAGTAGATTTTGTAATCTGGTTTTGCAATTCGTCTAAATGGTAACCTAAAGCGAGTTTTGCTGCAATTTTAGCAATAGGATAACCTGTTGCTTTACTTGCTAATGCTGAAGAACGAGACACACGCGGATTAATTTCGATGGCGATTATATCTTCCTTTTCATCTGGACTAATGGCAAATTGCACATTACAACCACCAGCAAAATCACCAATATTTCGCATCATATGGATTGCCATATCACGCATTTTTTGGTATGTTTTATCGCTTAAAGTCATTGCTGGCGCAACAGTAATAGAATCTCCAGTATGAATACCAATAGGATCCATATTTTCTATTGAGCAGATTATTACAACATTATCATTAGCATCACGCAGTAGTTCTAACTCATATTCTTTCCAACCAATTAAGGCTTTATCAATCATAACTTCATGAATTGGAGATGTTTCCAAACCACGTGTTAACAATTCATCAAAATCTTCTTCTTTATAAACAAATGAAGCGCCAGCGCCACCTAAAGTAAACGACGCTCTAATTATTAAAGGAAAACCAAATTCTTGTGCAATTTCTTTACCTTTTAAATAAGAAGTTGCAGTAGCTTGTGGTGCCATTGGAATACCAATTTTAAGCATCAACTCTCTAAATTTTTCTCTATCTTCTGTAATATTAATAGCATCAATATTAACACCAATAATTTCTACTCCAAAGTCTTTCCAAATTTCTTTTTCATCTGCTTCAATACATAAATTAAGTGCTGTTTGTCCCCCCATTGTTGGTAGTACAGCATCAATTTGCGGATGGTCTTTTAGTATTTTAACTAAAGACTTTGTTGTTAATGGCAACAAATAAACATGATCTGCCATTGAAGGATCTGTCATAATTGTTGCAGGATTAGAATTTATTAATACGGTTTCTATTCCATCTTCTCTTAGAGATCGTAATGCTTGAGTTCCAGAATAGTCAAATTCACAGGCTTGCCCAATTACAATAGGTCCTGACCCAATAATAAGTATCGATTTTAATTTAGAATTTTTTGGCATTGTAGTAATTTATTATGTGATACAAAAATAGTTAAACTTGGGTACAAAAAAAGGCGTTACACCTAAGTAACGCCTTTAAAATATTAACAATTGTTAATCATTATTTTTTATGTCTAGTTTCAGATGAAACAGATATTTTCTTTCTTCCTTTTGCTCTTCTACGAGCTAGAACCTTTCTTCCATTAGCAGAAGCCATTCTTTCTCTAAAACCATGTTTATTTCTTCTCTTTCTTTTTGATGGCTGAAACGTTCTTTTTGGCATTGTATTATATTTTAAATCTGAATTGTAAATGTTTTTTGTTTTAGTACTCTTCTAAAACTGAGCGCAAATATACAACGACTTTTTTATTTCACAAACCTTATTTAAAAAATATTTTACTAAGATTTTTTTTAACCGTTAATTTAATGGCATTTACCATGTATTGTAGTAAAAAGCAGACACAAATACATTTTTTATCGATTGATATTTCAGAAAAAATGAGTTTCTTTGCAGTCTTAAATTACAATTAAACGAATTACAATGTACAATAAAGTATTTAAATTAATAATTGCAGGAATAATTATTGCAACAGCTGTTTGGCAATTTACAGAAGGTGGTATAGGAAATGGTATTATGCTTATTTTCTTAGCTCTAATTTTTATATTTCTATATTTTAAAAACGAGTTTATTTTACTTGCATTTTTAAAATTAAGAAAACAAGATTTTCCTGGTGCCCAAAATTGGTTAAATAAAATTAAAAATCCTGAAACAGCTTTAGTCACAAAACAACAAGGCTATTATAATTACTTACAAGGTATAATGGTATCTCAAACCGACATAAATCTTGCTGAAAAACATTTTAAAAAAGCAGTGTCATTAGGTCTAAGTATGGATCAAGATATGGCAATGGCTAAATTAAACTTAGCTGGCATTGCTTTTTCGAAAAGAAGAAAACAAGAAGCAACAATTCTTATTAATGAAGCTCAAAAATTAGATAAACAAGGTATGCTCAAAGAGCAAATTAAAGAGATGAAAGCTAACATGAAGCGTGCACAAGGAGCACCTAACCAACATTAGGGACAAGGTGGCTCTATGAGAGCTCACCGTAGAGCGTCTAGATAACAACAAACCATACACCATAAAAAAAGCCCACGTTTGTGGGCTTTTTTTATGGTGCTATTTACTAAAAAACATTCTTACAGCAACAATTACTAAGAGAACACTAAATATCTTTTTTAAAAGCGTTTCGTTTATAGAAATAGCTATTTTAGTACCAAAATAACCACCTAATACAAAACAAGCTGCAATAATTAAAGCGTATTTAAAATTAAGAGGTTCTGTACCTGTTTTATGGTAAGTATATGCTGCTAAAAATGTAACTGGTACAGCAAGAACAGCTAAACTTGTACCTTGAGCTTGATGTTGAGTGTAGCCTAGTGCAAACACCATTAAAGGCACCATAATTACACCTCCACCAACACCAAACATTCCGCTAAAAAGACCTGCTAAAAGCCCAACAACAATTAGAATAAGCAATATTTGTAAATCCATTTTGTTTTTCATCTTTATATTTACACTTAAGTTATTTAAGTACTTTTATATTGAGTTATAGTTGTCTATTAATATCTTTAATAATATTCTTGTTAAGAGTAAACTTAATATTAAAAATTTTATTATTTCTAAATTTTTTTCTAAATAAATAATATACTATGAGTAGCAAAAAACACCATCACAATAATATATGTTAGTGTTTTTGTAGGGTTTATATTTCTATAAAAAATAGTGACAACAGCAGAAATACCTAATAGATAATTTACTATTATTATTATTATCAAATTATACCAATAGTTTATAAAAAAACCCAATCATTTAAGGAGCAGTAGGATAATAGCCTTTTTCAGGAATTTCAATATAATATTGCTTTCTAGATGAATTATTTAATTTATTCTCTCTAAGCCATGGGTTATGAATTTTAAGAATTTTATAGTTAATACCAAAACCTTTTGCAAAAGTAGCAAAATCTGTAACTACTGTATCTACTGAAACTTTATAAGTTGGTACTGCTGTATATAAATCTTTATTTCTAAAATTAAAACCATATTTTTTAGGGTGAGATAAAATTTCTTTTAATGCTATAATTCTAAAGACGTAACGTCCTGTTTCTTGGCCTAAAAGCAAATCGTAATAGTTTTCTACTTTCTGCGCTTTTAACCTTTTAGAAATTCCATAATTACCTGCATTATAAGCTGCTGCTGCATTAGTCCAAGACCCTAATCTTTCTTTTGATTTTTTTAAATAATCGCAAGCTACTTGTGTTGCCATTTCTAAATTATAGCGTTCGTCTACATTTGCATTAACTTCTAAACCATTTTCTCTTCCAGTTGCCTTCATTATTTGCCAAAAACCACTAGCTCCTGCTGGAGACCTCGCGTCTGTAAGTCCGCTTTCAATAACTGCTAAATATTTAAAATCGTCTGGAATAACATTTTTAGCTAAAATTGGTTCTATTATAGGAAAGTATTTTTGAGCGCGTTTAAACATTAATAATCCATTAGATTGCCAGTAAGTGTTTACCAATAATTCTTTATCCATACGCTCAAGAATATCTGGATCACCTAATGGCATAGGTTCTCCTGCAAAATTTAAATAATCTGGTACTTGTAACGCATAGACGTTATAATCGTTTATAATTTTCTTTTCTAAATTCTCATCTGTTGGAGCATTTTGAAAGGCATTTATAAATAATACTGCTAAGCATAAAAGACCAATTCCTGCCAATACTTTTTTTACTATTCTCATCATCGTTTCGTTTTTTAAAAAAATTATAATAAATTACTGAATATCCTTCTTAATTTATTCTAAAATTAATTTAGGTAAATTTTCATTAAACCATTTGTATTTATCTATAATCATTATGTGCGTTCCATTTTTAATAGTTATACAATTTGTAATACATTCATGTGGGAAAACAAGATCTTTTTCACCATGAATATGTATAACTTATTGTATAACAGAGTCTTGCTGCCAATTAATTACCTGCTCTATAGACCAATCTAAATAGTACTTATCATTTACAGAAAGGTATTTTTTATATAAATCAATTCTCTTCTTAATTAAGTTGCCAAAAGAAAATTTCGCCAACAAATCAAGACTTCCTGCCAATTTTGTTGGCAATAACTTATAGGCTTTAGTTGCTTTTAAAATTTTAAATCGTTTGGGTAATTCGTGCTTAGTTTTTACACTAGAAACAATAAATAATTTACGCAAAGACATATGCTTACTCATTTCTTGAACTAATATTCCTCCAAAAGAGACTACTAGTAAAACAATGTCCTTGTGTTTTATCTTTTTTGTCATTCTAAGAGCATAATTACTGAGAGTTTCATTTTTTACAGGAATTTCCCAATGCAATTTATGAAACTTAAACTGATTTTCTGGCAATAACAAATTATTAAAAATAGATGCATTTGCTGCCATTCCAGGCATTAAATAAACATGTATTATGTCTTGACTCATAAGGTTTTAATAGTGGCTTTAAAGCTAATTAACAATATTTTTTAGTACTTTTGCAAAGTGTAAAGCTATAAAAATAGTTGGCACTATTTTTGAAACTAAACTAATAAATTAAATTTATTACTTATGACTGATGCTGATGAATTAGTTGACAATGATTTTCTACGTCAATTTGAACTTAAAACTGAAGACAATTTTGCAAAGATTGAATACTCTTTACAAGAGCGTAAAATATTTTTAACAAAATTAATTATACCTGAAGGTATTACAGATGAGAATTTTTCTGCGAAATTTTTGAAATTAGTTTTCGAAAATATTGAAGAACGCAATCTTAGTGTTGTACCAACTAGTCCAGAAATTGCTAAATTTATTAGAAAAAACAGACAATATAAAAAGTTATTACCTGTTGGATTGAGAA